>NZ_JBHWBW010000020.1:8278-17692 GCF_042735675.1 Kitasatospora sp. NPDC059571 | reverse complement strand
CCGTGTGCGGGCGCGCGCGGGGCGCCGTTCGGGGCGCCGGATCCGCCTGCTGGTGCCAGACATGCGGTCAGTGGTGGCAGGAAGCGGCGAGGAGGAGGAAGAGGATCGCGAAGGCGATGAAGAGGAGGCAGCCGTTGCCGCTGTCCGGGTTCTTGGCGTTGGTCTCGACCAGGCCGCCGGGGGCGAGGCCGGGGTGGCGGTCGGCGTAGTGCGCGATCTGCTGCTGCTCGCCCTGGGACTCGGTGCCCCAGGAGGTCTTGAAGCCGCATTCGCCGCACCGGTAGCGGTATGCCATGTCAGTTCCTCGACTCTCGTGACGTGATGGTGGGTTGACCCGCTGCGGGCGTCCGGGGGCTCAGCGCCAGCGCCAGCAGACGGTGTAGCCGAAGGCGGGGTAGTCGCCGGACCGCCACCAGGTGGATCCGCTGGTGCCGCAGAAGGCGGGGTCGTCGGGGGTGCCGGTGCGTCCGGTGACGTAGACGTTGGACCTGGCGCAACTGCCGACGTTGGTGAAGGTGTTGCCCGACTTGAGCAGGCATTCGTTGACGGTGGCGTAGCCGGCGTCGTCCGGGTAGTTCATCGACAGGCACAGCAGGACGTCGAGGCCGGAGTGCCCGGTGGCGGCCATGGTGCGCCAGTAGTTGTAGTGCGGCCAGTTGTCGCACTTGCCGTGGTCGGCGGTGCCGCGGTAGGTCGCCAGGACCTTGAAGTTGCCGGTCTGGCAGGCCTGCATCGACCAGGAGTCGGCGCCGGGGGCGCCGAACACGCAGTCGCCCTGGTGGGCGTGGTAGGCGGTGCCGCCGGAGCTCTGGTAGCTGAGGCACAGGACGCGGCCGTACCGGGTGGACGAGACGCTCTCGTCGCTGTCGGCGACGCCGTCGCAGCTGTTCAGGTCGGTGCTGCCGGCGTTGATCCGTACGACCTTGAACGCCCCGGAGGAGCAGGTGGTGGCGGACAGGTCGGCGTGGCCGTTGCTGCCGGTGTCGTGGAAGCAGTCGCCGACCTCCGCGGTGGCGATGGGATCGGTCGGCGTGGGTGTCGGGGTCGGGGTCGGGGTGTCCGGGGCGGATGTGGTTCCCGCCGGACGGGGAGTGGGGGTCCAGGCGGGGAGGTGCGGGACGTACGGGGTGGCGGAGCGCAGCGTCCAGCCGCTGTCGGCCGTCCGGGAGGCACCGGTCCGGGAGGAGTGCTGGTTGCCGACGATCACCAGGACGAGGGCCAGGACGGCGGCGAGCGCGCCGATCACCTTGCCGGCCGTGGCCCCCGCGGTGGCGGGCGGCGCCGGGGTGCCGGTGGTGGTGGGGCGCCCCGGTGTCCCGGCGGTGGGGGGTCGGCCGGTGCCCGGTCGGGCCGGAGAACCCGCCCTGGGCCGGCGGGCCTTCGGTGCGGTCGCCGTGGTCCTGGTGGACGCGCCGCTCGCGGCCGCGGCGAGCTGTTCGGCCCACACGCCCGGGGCCGGCCGCCGTGCCGGGTCGGGGTCGAGCGAGGCGCGGGCCAGGTCGCCGAGCGCGGGATCGACCGCGGCGAGGGCGGTGGGCTCGGTGGCGGTCTGGTCCCGGGCGAAGATGCGGACGGCGAGCAGGGCGAGCTTGTAGACGTCGCTGGCCCGGGTGGCCCGCTCCTCGCCCGCGGGGACCTGCCAGTCGGGGGTCTCGGCCTGCGGCAGGACGGTCGCGCCGTGCAGGCGCATGGCGTCGCAGTCGATCAGGAAGCACGCCGGTTCGGGTGCCAGGCTGAAGAGCAGGTTCTTCGGGGAGACGTCGCCGACGGTGACCCCGTGCCGGTGCAGTCGGTCCATGGTGGCGGCCAGGTCGGCGAGCAGGAGCAGCCGGTGGCGGTCGCTGATCGCCAGTCCGATCCCGGCGACGTAGGCGTCGTCGTTGAGGAGGTACTCCGTGCTGGCCAGCCGTCGCGTCCCGGCGTTCGCGCCGGCCAGCATCCGGAGGTCGAAGTGGAAGCGGTCGGGCACGGCGCGCATCAGGAACCCGCAGGCCCGGCCCTGGCGTTGGACCACGGCGGCCGGCCATGCGGTCTTCTCGCACAGCCAGCGCCCCTCCGCCGCGGTGAGGCGGCCGGGCAGGGCCGCTGCGGCGGCGAGCGCGGCGGCGTCGACCAGGGGCAGCACCGCGGGGCCGTACTCCTTGTAGACGACCGCCCAGCCGCCGTCGACGGCGCCCTGGTTGATGTGCTTGTTGAGCACTTGGTGGACGGAGCCCTGGCCGCCCTGGCCGAGTCGGCGGCCGAGGGCCAGGGCGGCGACGTCGACGGGGGCCGCGGGGTCGGTGCTCACCGCGGCTCCGCCTCGTTCCTTGGCCAGAGGGCGAGCAGGGTGCGGTCGTCGTCGAAGGTCTCCCGGGTGAAGTCGAGGACGTGACCGAACCACAGCGGTGGCGGCGGTGTGCCGAGGTGCCGGGCGAAGTGGCTGCCGACCAGGCCGTCGCCCTCGCCGAGCGGGTCGCCGAAGCCGTCCGTGCCGACCAGCAGCGTCCAGGGCGCCACCAGCAGTCCGGTGGCCGTTTCGAGCCGGTCGGGGACCCGCGGCAGCGGGGACACCTCGTTGCTGACCAGCAGGGCGTCCGATGCGGTCTTCGAGCCGAACAGCGGCCGGTAGCCGCCGTGGGCCCGGTCGAGGATCCAGGCCCCGGAGTCGCCGATGCGGAAGAGCTCGATGCGCAGGCCCTCGGCCGTGGGCCGGACCGCACCGGCGACGAGGGTGGTCGCGTACAGCCGGGCCACGTCGACGGGGCCCGGTTCGATGACGCCGAGCCGCCACTGCGCGAGCTGCCGCAGCCGTTCGGCGGCGTGCGCGGCGACGTCGGCGGGGTCGAGCGGGCCCGGTGTCCGGTCGAGCAGGTGCAGGATCCGCTCGACGGCGGCCCGGCAGGCCTCGACGGCGCCCTGGTGGGACTCGGAGGCGCTGGAGACGCCGTCGGCGACGGCGAACACGATGCTGTCGGTGGCCTCGTGCACGGCCGCGCGGGCCGCGTCCTGGCGCGGCTGTCGGTAGTAGCGGTGCTTGGCGCCGCGGACGGAGGCGAAGCGCAGCGTCAGGGCGTCCGTGGACCAGCCCTCGCACTCGCTGTCGGGGAAGTCGAAGGCGTACTGGCTGGGCGGGCGGGCCTCGAACTCCATGCCCGGGACGCCCACCGCGATCCGCTGCCACGGCGCCGGCCCCGGCTCGGCCGACGCCTCGGGCGGGGCCGGGGGCAGCGGTGGCGGTGGCGATGGCATGAACGGACCGGGCACGGGCGCGGGCGTCGAACGGGCCGGGTCCTCCCGGCGGGCCGGCGTCACAGGCCGACCTCGTCGATGGCCATGGTGAACTGGTCCGGGCGGTTCACGACCAACGCCGGGCTGGACGAGTTCAGGGCGTGGCCCGACGCCACCAGGCTCGCGGTGAGGGAGTGGAAGAACTCCGAGATGGCCCGGCCGACGTCCGCACCGGACTTGGCCACGAAGGCGAACTCGGGGCGGGTGGCGACGTCGACCATCGTCTGCGCCTGGGCGTCGCCGATGCCGCAGGCGATGATGTTCGGGGCGGCAGGGGTCCGGCTCCGGTCGGTCAGGGCGGCGTGCGGCCCGCGCCACGCGGATCCGTCGGTGGGTGCGCCGTCGCTGAGGAAGAAGACCACCGGGCGGTGCACCTTGTAGCCCTCGCCGCGCAGCCACTGCACGTCCGCGGGGATCCGCTGCAGCAGATCGTCGAAGACGGCCCGGTAGTTGGTCACCCCGCGGATCTCCACCCGGGGCACGGTGGTCTCGGTGCGCATGTCGGCGACCGCGAGCCGCACCTGCACGTCGTCGGAGAAGCCGAGCACGGCCAGCCGGAGCTTGGCCGCGATCATCGGTTCCGCACGCAGCCCCTCGCACAGGGATGCCACGCCGCCGCCCAGTTCGTTCTGGTACGGCGCCATCGAGCCCGACTCGTCGGCCAGCACGTAGGCCGGCAGCAGGACGCCCTTCGTCTCCGCCATCGGAAATCCGCCTCCTTCACTTCCACTCGCACGGACGGTGCGGGCGCGTCCGGGCGGCTACGGGCAGGTGCGCCGGGGCCGCGGGACGGATGGCCCGCACCGCCGATGCTGGCGTCCGGGCGGGGAAGTGCACAGGTCAAAGCACTGGCCATGGATGACCAGTTGTCAGGGTAGGCTCACGTCTGTTCCGGATCGTGGGGGGAGAAGGACCAAGTGGCGGAGACGCTCGGGGCGTTAGTGCGCCGCCTGCGGAAGCAGGCCGGCCTGACGCAGTTCCAGCTGGCGGAGCGTGCCCAGTTGGGCGAGCGCACGATCGGCAGGATCGAGAACGACAAGCCCTTCGACCACCGGCTCGGGACCGTCGCCCGGCTCGCGGACGCGCTGGAGGCCGGCCCCGAGGAGCGCCGGCGGCTGACGACGGCGCTCGGCGGCGCCGAGGAGACGACCCAGCCGGAGCCGCTCGATCCCCCGCCCGCGCAGGTGCGGGAGCACGGCCCGCTGGCCGACGCCGCCGACGAGTTGGCCAGGGAGAGCAGGCGGCGCTGGCGGCGCGAGGAGGCGCAGCACCGGGTGCACCACCCGTTCGCTCTGCCGGTCCGCTGGCGGCAGGTGTCCGCGGGGGTGTCCGACCGGTCGGAGAACGCCCAGCGCCTGGCGCCGGGTGACACCTCGTCGGAGGTCGACCTGAGCGGCGATCTGCGCCGGGTGGCCGAGGTCTACCGGCGGATCCGGTCGGGGCGGCTGGTGGTGCTCGGCCGGGCGGGGTCGGGCAAGTCGATCCTGGCGGTCCGGTTCGCCCTGGACCTGCTGGACGCCCGGGTCCGGTCCGAGCGGGTGCCGGTGATCTTCAGCCTCGGTTCCTGGGACCCGACCGCCGTCGCCCTGCGCGACTGGCTGATCGACCGGCTGCTGCGCGACTACCCGCATCTGGCCCGGCGGGTCCCCAGCGGGAAGTCGCTCGCCGCGGACCTCCTCGACGACGACCTCGTCCTGCCGGTCCTGGACGGATTCGACGAGATCGCGGAAGGCCTGCGGGGCGAGGCGCTCGAGGCGCTCAACCTCTCGCCGCTGCCGCTCGTCCTCACCAGCCGGCAAGGCGAGTTCATCGACGCCGTCCGGGCGACCCACGCGCCGCTCGCCTCGGCCGTCGTCCTCGAGTTGTGCGACCTGACCCTGGACGACCTGCGCAACTACCTGCCCCGGACCGATGGGGTCTTCCCGGGCCATCCCGGGCCCGACGGGCCGGGCGGCCCCGGTGCGGCCTGGGACGCCGTCCTGGACGAAGCGCAGGCCCCGGGGAGCGCGGCCGGCGCGAACCTCGCCGCCGCCCTGAGCACCCCGCTGATGATCGCCCTCGCCCGGACGATGTACAGCGACTCCCCCGAGCGCCGGCCGGGCGAACTGCTGGACACCGCACGGTTCCCCGACCCACACGCGATCGAGGAGCACCTGCTCGCGGGCTTCGTCCCCACCGTGTACCGGCGCCGCGCCCCGGAACGGCTCGACGACGGCCGACCCCACCGCGCGCAGTGGGACCCGGAGCGCGCCCAGCGGTGGCTCGGCTACCTCGCCCACCACCTGGCGCGGCTCGACCGCGAGCGGCAGGACCTCGCCTGGTGGGAGCTGGGCACCAGCATGCGCCGCTCCTCGCGCACGCTCGTCATCGGGTTCCTGGCCGGACTGGCCTTCGGCCTCACGACCGCCGTCGGGAACCTCCCGGTGGACCTGGTGGCGACCTCGCACGGCCTCGGGTTCGCGGTCGTGCGCGGACTCGTGGTCGGGGCGCTGCACGGGCTCGCGGCCGGACTGCTCTTCGGGCTCGTGTACTGGTACGCATCGGAGCGCGAGGACTCCCGGCCGTCTCCGGTGCGGATCAGGCTCTCCGGCAGGACGCGGCAGCCGCGCGGGAAGGTCCGCGCCAGGTTCATGGTCGGCCTCGGCTGCGGGCTGGCGGCCATGGCCGCGCTGGTCCTCATCGACGAGGGCGTGGTCGGACCGCTCGGGCTCGGGGACGGCCAGCGCGGCGACGGACTCGTGACCGGGCTCCTGTTCATTCCCGCGATCGCGCTCGCGACCGGGTCGGTGTTCGGTCTCATCGCCCTGCTCGAAGCCCCCGTCAGGACCGATTCGGTCGTCAGCCCCGCCGACCTGCTGGACATCGACCGCCGGAACCTGGCCTTCCACCTCGCCGCATGGGCGCTCGTCATCGGCCTCGAGGTCGGCCTGCTCAACGGGATCGTGTACGGGCCGCTGCGCGGATTGGAGGTCGGCACCGTGTTCGGCCTCGAATCCGCCTTCGGGGCCGGGCTCGGGTACGGGCTCAGCCTGACCGCGTGGGGCCAGTGGGTGGCGCTGTCCCGCATCTGGCTGCCGCTGACCGGGCGACTGCCCTGGGCGCTGATCGCCTTCCTGGACGACGCCCACCAGCGGGGTGTGCTCCGCCAGGCCGGCGCCGTCTACCAGTTCCGCCACGCCCGGATCCAGAGCCACCTGAGCCGCACCTTCCAGGACCGCCACCGGCCCCGCCGGCGGGGGCCGTCGGGCGGCAGGGACCCGGCCCGGGCCGCCTGACCGGCAGGACCGTTCGGAGCACCGATGCAGACGCGCAGTGGAAGGTGGACCATGAGTGCCGGGTACGGACCGGGAAGTCCCAAGGCGCGGACCGTCCTTGTGATCGCCGCGGTGGGCGGGGCCGCGATCGGCGTCGCGGGCGGCCTCGGAACCGGAACGGCGGCCGCGCAGCCGGCCAGACCCACGCTGCGGTACACCTGCACCTTCCCGACGATCGGCGGCCAGCCGATCACCGCGCGGATATCCACGGACATCCCCACGTCGCTGGCGGTCGGCGAGTCCAGTCCGGCGTTCGCCATCAACGCGGCGGCCACGGTGGACGCGACCTTCACCCTCGGACTGCGCTACGTCCTCGGCGTGCGGATCATGGAGGGCTCCCTGGACGCGGAGACCGACGTGGCCGCGCCCCAGGGCACGATCCGCGTCCCGGTGCACCTCACCATCACCAGGACCTCCGTCCCGGCCGCCGGCTCCTTCGACATCCCGGCGACCGGCACGGCGCCCCGGCTCACCTTCACCGAACCGGGCAGCGCCCGGATCACCGCCGGCGACTTCACCCTGCACCTCGTCCCGGAGGACGCGAACGGCAACCTCACCTCGTTGGGGCGGGTCACGGTGCCGTGCACGCTTAACACCGGCCAGAGCAACGTGGTGTCGTCGTTCGCCCTCACGGCGGCGCCGACGACGACCGGCCCGGCCGCCCCGGGAACGGGCGGCACCGCCGGCGCCGGCAGCCCGACGGCCCCCGCGACCGCCTCCCCCACCACCCAGGGCCCCACCGGCTCCCCCACGTCCACCGGATCCGGCCCCGCGAGCGCCGTACCCGCCGGCAGCGCGCCGCCGGGCCCGCAGGGATCCACCATCGACGCCGCGGCACGGACCACCGCCACGCCCGCCGGCCGGAGCACCGGCGGCGTGCCCCTGCTGCTGGCGGGCGTCCTCGCCACGGCCGCAGCCGCAGCCGCAGCGGCCTTCCTCGGCCCCCGATGGAAGCGGCGGCGCGCGTCCGGCCCCCGCTAGTGCTGTGACCGAGAAGGTTCACCGGGTGTGCCCGATGGCCGCGTTGCCGCGCTACGCTTCGCGGTCGTTGCGCTGGGGCGGGTAGACGTATGGAGTCGTGGTAGTCAGGATGGCGAACCCGAGTCGTTGCAGGATGGGGCGGCTCTGGTCGGTTGCGTCGACCTGAAGGTATCGGTAGCCGAGGTCGGCGGCGATCCGGGCACGATGGGCGACCAGGGCCCGGTAGATGCCCCGGCCTCGCCAGGCCGTCACAGTGCCGCCGCCCCAAAGGCTCGCGAATTCCGTGCCCGGGTTCAGTTCCATCCGTGCCGAGCAGACGGGCAGGTCGCCGGCCATCGCAACGACCATGCTGAGCGTTTCCGAGTTCTGGGTCAGTTGGGTGAGCAGCCGCTGCCGCAGACCGGCGCCGCTGGTGCCGAAGGCCTGCTCGTGGACGTCTACCACGAGGTCCACTCCTGCGGGGTCGGTCACCGGGAGCAGGCGGACGCTCTCGGGCAGCGCGATGTCGGCTGGCAGGTCCTGAATCCGGGCGACCATCACCGCTTCCTCGGGCTCGGGTGTGAACCCGGCCGACCGCAGCCGCCTCCCGAGATCGCCGGGCCGGTCGTGGGCGTATGCCTTCCACTCGAACTCGCGCCCCAGCGTGCCGAAGTAGCGCACCTGCGCCGCGATCGCCGCATCCGCCGTGGCATCGTCGAGGCCCGACCAGAGGACGCCGTTCCAGTCGTGATCCGCGCCGACCTGCCGCACGACGTCGCCGTCACACTCGATGCGGGCTCCGACACTGTCGGGCTGCGCGTCGTGCCTCATCTGGCGGTCGAACAGGGCGAGCACTTCTTCATGATCCATCCGCCCACTCCAGCATGACGTGGGCGGCCTCGCCATTGAGTTTTGTCCTGTCCCCCGCAGAAGTGACTACTCACTCGGCACGTGTCGGGAGACGGCCGCCCCAGCGGATGCCTTCTCGCTGCGGATGCGGGCGCGTTCGCGACGCTGTGCAGCCAGGACGTCCGGGTGCACCCGGACGGGATAGCCTCGACATCGGTCAGGACGCGGGTGCGGATACCGTCCAGCCCTTCGCGGCGAGGAATGCCTCGAACTCAGATCGCTGGTTGATATTCAAGGCTCGCCTCGGGAAGAGGATGAACTGCTTCTCAGTGAGGTCGAACTGCCACCACTCGCCCCGTCGTCGCACCGAGCACATCTCAGCCCAGGAGATCGAACGTGTGACACCACCCTGAATCGTGACAAATGCGTCTTGGGTGATCTCGAAGGTGCGGGGAGCGTTGTGTTCGTCGGTCGTTGCGAGGCGCGCGAGGCACCGCAGGAGTGGCTCCGGCATCACTGCCAGCCCGCCTGCGATCCCGTAGACGAGGATCCGAAAGTGCATGGGCACTGCGGGGATGAGGCTCAGGCCGGCGAGGGCAGCCGAAAGGATGTACTGCGCGAGCCACCAACGGCGCCGAGCAATTCGGGCTGACTGTGTGAACTCATCGAAGGCCGGGCGCCGTGAGCTGAGTCTGCGGCCCCGGGCCGAGCACGAGGCTGTCCGCAAGGCCCGCGCCGAACAACAGACCGATGAGTGGAAAGAGCGCTACCGGATCCGGGCAGGTGTCGAGGGCACCATCTACCAGGGAGTCGGTCGCTGCGGCCTGCGTAGATCCCGCTACCCGGGCTTGGCGAAGGCCGGCCTCCAGCACCAGCTCACCGGCGCCGCGATCAACCTCGCTCGCATCGATGTCCACCTCACCGACACACCACGGGTCCGCACCCGCTCCAGCCACTTCGCACGACTTCGCCCCGGGCCCGGGGGGGGCGGGGGGCGCGCTCGGCGCGGGGGAGGCCGGGA
>NZ_JBHWBW010000020.1:0-8268 GCF_042735675.1 Kitasatospora sp. NPDC059571 | reverse complement strand
TCACACGTATGACCCCCCCCCCCACCCCCCCGGGGCCCCCCCCCCCCCCCCCAATTCCCCACGACCCCCCCCCCCCGCGCGGCGCCGGGGCGGGGCGAAGTAGCGAGGCCCGGGATTCGCCAACGGCGTCACGGTTTCTCGGTCGTGTATCGGGCCCCTCGTGCTCCCCCGGTCGGCCCGTCAGAAACGCTGCCTTTCGGTGGCGCCTGGAGGGCGTGCGGGGCCGGTCGTGGGGTCAGGGACTCCCGGAGAAGAGGGCCTTGTCCCAGTCGCCGGAGACGAGTGCCCGGATCGCGTTCTCGAAGCCGTGCGCCACACGCTGGAAGCCGCCGTCGCCGTAGAGCAGGATGTCGCCGTCATCAGCCAGGAGGAGGCACTCCTCGGTCTCGAAGGCGGTGCCGATCAGGGTGACACCCTGGCCGAGGCGGTGGGCGAAGATCCCGATACTGCGGGGGAAAGCATGCGTGCTTTCCAGCGTCCGCTCGACCGACGTGGTGACCTCCACCTCCGAGACCCGGCCCCGCCAGGTGACGGTGGCCTCGCCGTACGCGGCAAGGAACTCCCGGAGTCGTGGGGTGACCTGGTACCCGTCATCCTCGTACTGGCGGCATGCTGCCGCCAGGTCGAGGGGGTGAAGCTCGATCTCGGCGGTTCCGGACAGGTCGGCCCGCAATGCCCGGAGCGCGGGCCGGTCGTCATTGCCGTTCAATCCGTGAGCACCTCTCCTCCGAAGCCCGGGACCCAGCTCTTGCAGTTGTCGCACATCTTGAACTTCTTGCCCTTCGTGTTGACGGTCACCAGATCGATGTTCTTCGGATCGGCGCCGTCCTTGATGGCATTGGTGAACATTCGTGGCTCACCGCACACGCCGGGCGGACGTCCGTCCTCGCGCTGCGACTCCTTCGGCAACGCATCCTGGACGGCCTTCGCGTGGCCGTGCTCCGGACCACTGTCACCGTAGTAGAGCTTGCCGGTCGTGCGGTCGCGGCCCACCGAGTAGGCGCCTGGCGGCGTCTCGCCCTCGCCGAGGCCTGCTGCGGCTTTCTCCGCCCGCTTCTTACCTATGTCCATCAGCTGTTTCTTGAGCGGGTTGGGCGGGTTCGGGCTCAGGCCGAACGGGTCCGACCAGGTGTGCGGGTTGTGGACGTAGGTGTCGGGGTTCGGTGCGGGGCTGAGGCCGAGCGGGTCGGGGCTCGTGTACCGGGCGGTCTCGGGGTCGTAGTAGCGGTTGAGGTTGTAGTGGAGGCGAGTCTCGGGGTCGAAGTACTGGCCGGGGAAGCGCAGCGGGGTGTAGGTGGTGCTGTCGGCCGGCCACGTGGTGTTGCCCCAGAGGGTGGGCGTGGCGCGCCAGGCGATGGTGCCGGAGACGGGGTCGACCAGTTCGGTGGGGGTGCCGACGAGGTCGGTGACGATCGCGAAGAACCGGCGGTCGATCTGTTCCCGGGTGCCGTCGGCCGCACCGGGCCTGGTGATGGACTCGGTCTGGCAGAGCGGATGCAGGTCCCGATATTCCCAGCTGAGCGTGTGAGGGCCGGGGAGGAAGGGTGCCTGGGTGCTCTGCTCGACCAGCGTCGCGCCGTCCCAGGTGAAGTCGATGCGCTCTGTGACGCTCGTTCCGTCCGCGCCGAGCCGGAGCTTGGCGATCCTGCGTCCGAGCGGGTCGTAGAGGTACCGCCAGCGGGTGCCGTCCGGTGTGGTGACCTGGGTGAGCCGGTCCTCGGCGTCCCACGTGTAGCGCCAGGTGTCGGGCTTCCTGGAGAGTCTGGTGATCTGGCGGAGGGTCACACGGCCCGCTCGGTCGTGCTCGTAGCGGACCCTGCCGGCCGAGGCGAGTTCGGTGCCTTCGTACGTCCGGGTGCCGAGGGCTGCCCTCGTGCCACCGGTGGCGGGCCACTCGGCCTCGGTGAGGTTGCCGGCGGGGTCGTAGGCGTAGGTTTCGGTCCAGTCGGCGGCGTGCACGGCGGTGACCCGGCCCGCTGCGTCGTGCTCGAAGGTCCGTTGCCCGTTGAGCAGGTCGTCGACGCCGGCGAGGATGCCGTCGGTGCGGTAGGCGAAGTCCCGGTGCTGCAGCACTTCTGGCCCGGCGCGCAGCACCTGGCGGGTCAGGCGGTGTTCGCTGTCCCAGCTGTTGTCGAGGGTGAGGTGCTCGCCGACGGTTCGTACGGACTCCCGGCCGGCCGCGTCGTAGGCGAACGTCAGGCTGCCCGCGGGGGTCGTGAGAGAGGTCCGCCGGTCGGCCTCGTCGTACGTCCAGCTGCTGTGGTGCCCGCTGGGTGTCGTGCGGCCGATGCGCCGGCCCAAGCCGTCCCGGATGTGGGTGAGCGTCCGTCCGTTGACGGACTCCGTCAGCAGGTTGCCGAGCGGATCGACGGTGCGCAGCAGGTCGACGTCCGGTCCGGTGGCCCGTAGCAGGTTGCCGGCCGGATCGTAGCCGTACGTGGTGGCCGCGCCGTCGACGTTCTTGGAGACCACGTTCCCGAGCGCGTCGTGGACGAAGTCGATCCGGGATCCGAGCGGGGTGGTGCGTGAGACCACCTGGCCGGCCGCATCGAGTTCGTAGCTGACCGGTCGACCGTGGAAGTCGCTTTCCCGGATGAGGCGGCCCGCCCCGTCGTACGTGTAATCCCACGACTGGCCCAGCGCGTTGGTCACCGCGACGAGCTGCATGGCCGCGTCGTAGGTGAACGTGAGCCGTGCGCCGTCGGGGTCGGTGCGGGCGGCGACCGTCTCGAAGGGCGTGTACTCGAAGGAGGTCGTCCGCCCGGCGCTGTCGGTGTGCGCGAGCACATTGCCCTCGGCGTCGTACGACCAGATCTCGCCGCTGCCGTCCGGTGCGGTGAGCTGGAGCAGCCTGCCCTCGCTGCTCCAGACGAGCCGGGTGATCCCACCGAGCTGATCGGTGACGGCGGTGACCCGCCCGAACGCGTCGCGCTCGTACAGGCTGACTTCTCCGGTCCGGTCCGTCACCTCGACCGGCAGGCCGGCGGCATTGCACCGGATGACGGTGGAGTGGCCCAGGGGATCGGTGACGGAAGCGATGTGGCCCAGTTCGTCGTACCCGTACCGGGTGGTGACCCCGGCCGGGTCGGTGATGGAGAGCAGCCGGCCTTCCTCGTCGTAGGCCTGTCGCCACGTCCGTCCGCCTGGCCGGGTGATGACGGTCGGCAGGCTCGATGTGCCGAGGTAGGCCGTCGTCGACCGCTCGCCGTCGGGCCGTACGACGGCGACCAGGTCCCCCGCGCCGTCGTACTCGAACGCTGTGGTTCGGCCGAGCGGGTCGGTTCGCAAGAGCAGCCGGTCGTACGCGTCCCGCTCGAAGAGCGTGGTGTTCCCCAGAGGGTCGCTCTGCGCGACGACCTGGGCGTGTTCGTTGACGTGGTAACGGGTGCAGTGGCCCAGGGCGTCGGTCTCGGAGTGGATCCGGATACCGGTCACCGGATCGGGATCCCCGTATTCGAAACCGAACCGGAGTGAGCCGTCCTCGGCGCCCTCTTCCACGACACGGTCGAACTGGTCGTAGACGTATCGGTACCGGGTGCCGTTCCGGTCGGTCCAGGCGACGACCCGGCCCTGGGAGTCGTTGGAGAAGCGCAGCGGCTTGCCGGAGGAGTTGTAGACCGAGGTGAGGTGCCCGTCGGCGTACCCGTAGCGGGTGAGTAGCTGCTCGCGGCCTCCCTCGCCCGCACCGGCCAGGCGCAGCGCGGTGATCCGGTCGCCGTCGACGGTGACCATGATCCGGTAGCCGCCGGAGTGGGTCATGCTCACCGGTGTGCCGTCGGGGTCGTAGTCGAAGTCGACGTATCGGCCGGAGCGGTCTCTCAGCCGGGTGAGCAGGGCTTCCGCGCCGTCCGGCTGGAGGCTGAACTCTCGGGTCAGGCCGCTGGAGGGGTCGGTCAGCGCGTAATCGCCCCGGGAGGTCAGGGTGAGTTCGCAGCGGGCGCCGGCGCTCGCGTGCACGGGTTCGTCGGGCGTTTCAGGGTGCGGGTAGGTCTGGGACACTCGGTCCGCGCCGAGGTGGACAACGCCCTGGGCGTCTATCTCCAGGCGTTCGTCGAAGGTGCAGACCCACCGTGGGCCCATCCACCGGCCGGCCCGGTAACCGGAGTCGAAGGAACGGTTGAACAGCAAGTACAGCGAGCCCGCAAGAGCGACGTCCGTCTGGTCGATGTACATGCGGCCGGTGGCCATGTCGACGGGCTCGCCGCCGCTGCACCGGCTGTCCAGGGGGCGGCCCTCGGTGCGCGGGTCGGCGACCTGCTCGCGGCCCCGTCCGCGCGGGTGGGAGCCGCGGCCTCGGCCGCCCCCGTTGGCGGAGCGCGGGTGTGGCAGCCCCTTGTCGCCCTCGCCGTGCAGGATCTTCTCCAGGTCCTTGGCGTGTATGGCGTCGATGTCGCGGGTGTTCTTTGCGACCTTCGTGAGGTTGTCGCCGGCCTGCTTGTACAGCTTGTGCACGGCCTTGCCCGCATCCTCCGCGAGCGTCTTCCCGAGCTTCTGCGCGCCGTGCTCCAGCGCCTTGACGATCCGATTGCTCATTCGAAGCTCACCCCCGCCAGCTTGGACTGGAAGGACTGCGCGTGACCGGCGACGGTCTCGGCGTGCTGGTGCATGGTGCGGGCGTGCGCCTCCAGCGCGTCCGGGTGGATCCGGAACCCCGTCCCCCCGCCCCCGCCACCGCCGGAGACACCGAGTGCGGACTCCGCCGCCTGGAACACCAGCCCGGTCACCGCGCCGGCCACGACCTCCACCAACGGGTCGATGGCCGCCTCGATCACCTGGCCGATGATGTAGTCCTCCAACTGCTGCTCCAGGAACTGGACCAGCTTGCGTCCGGCCATCACCGTCGCCGCCGCGGCCGCCTCCGCCGCACCCAGCGTCGCCACCGCCGCCGCCTGCTCCGCAATCAGCGTCGCCGCCAGCACCACGAGTTCGGCGATCGCCTCAACCTTCATCGCCACGATCACACCGGCCGCCGCGTCCAGCGCGGTCGCCACCACCCGGCAGGCCTGCACCAGCTCGTCCATGTGACCGTCCGACAACGACGCCCACTTCGCCAGCAACGCCTCGTACGACGCGCCCTCGTACGCCTCCGACAGCGCATGGATCGTCGCCGTCGACTGCCGGTGCGCCTCGTCGAGCTTGTCCGCGAACTCCCTTACGTGGTCGGCGAACTCCCGGACCTTGTCCTCGTTCACCGACGGCCACTTGATGCCGATGAAGTTCAGGAACGACTCCACCTCACCGGGCAACTCGATCGCCACGTTGTCTCCCCCCATCAGCGATCAGATCGTCTTGACGGTAGTCCAATCATCGTCGAGGAGCAGGACCCCGATCTCTCCCGCCGCTACCGCGCGTATGAGCACACCATACGGTTCAGCAGCGACGACGACGCCCGCCGAACCGCCACACTCGGGATGGCGGAGATCGTACGCGCCGCCGGCGACAAGGTGCGCAGTGGCTGACTGGTCCTGGGAATTCGAGCCGAACTCCCTCCTCGAGGGCCTCAGCGAAGACCGCCGGGAACTCGCCCGGAAAGCCGCCGCAGAAATCGCGCTCGATTGCTCCCTCGAACACCCGGAAGGCCGGGAATGGCAGGGCGGAGCCATGCCTCTGCACTGAGAACGCACGGGGCCTCCGGGACAAGCCGAGCGCCCCACATGCCACTCGCCGCCGTCCGTCGTTGTGCCCAGAGCAGTGGGGAGATCAACTGTCCGCGAGCGGGGAACTCCTACTGTCCCTTGACACCGGGGCCCGGCGGATGAACGACGAGGAATCCGGCAACCGGCTCGGCAGGTGACTCCCGTTCTCGGGTTCTGGCTCAACTTCCTTTGCCTGCACACGGTGAGTGACGATGGAGCGATGCGGTCGGCGTTGGGAAGTTGCCCGAAAGTCGCCAGCCTCCGAGCCGCGGTGACCGACAGTGCGGGACCGTGGGTGATCTGGTGCCCCAGCTGGAGGGGCTGCTGTTTCCGTCGTTCGCGGGTGTCGTGGTGCTATCGGTCGACGTAGACGTCGAGTCTGTGAACGTGAGTGCCAGATCTTCGGTGGCGGGTCACAGTTGTCCGGCCTGCGGGGGTTGGTCGACTCGCATGCACAGCTCCTACCTGCGGTTTCCCGCCGACGAGTCGGTTGGAGGCAGACGGGTCCGGCTGAGCCTGCGGGTACGGCGCTTCGTGTGCGGCAACCCGTCGTGCGGGCGGCGGACCTTCGTCGAGCAGATCGAGGGGTTGACCCGGCGCCACGGCCGGTGGACCGAGAGGCCGCGGGCGGTGCTTGCCTCGGTCGGTCTGGCGCTGGCTGGACGTGCCGGTGCCAGACTGACCGGGGTGTTCGGGGCGTCGGCGAGCCGGAGCACGGTGCTGCGGCTAATCGAGGAGCTTCCTGATCCGCAGCCGCCGGCGCCGCGGGTGGTGGGCGTCGACGAGTACGCGACGCGCAGGGGTCGCGCCTACGGGACGGTGCTGGTCGACGCCGAGACTCGGCGCCGGTGGACCTTCTGCCCGACCGGGAGGCATCGAGCCTGGCGGCCTGGCTGGCCCAGCGGCTGGGCGTCGAGGTGGTCTGCCGCGACCGCGCGCCGTTCTTTGCCGAAGGCGCCACCGCCGGAGCGCCGCAGGCCGTCCAGGTCGCGGACCGCTGGCACCTATGGCACAACCTCAGCGAGGCGGCCGAGCGGGCCGTCGCCCGCCACCGACAGTGCCTCCGCACACTAACTCCGGTTCCAAGTAGGGCCGTTGAACCCAAACTCCAGGAGGAGAGCGCGGACCAGCCCTGGCCGCGGGGTTTCCGGTTCGCTGACCGGACGCGGGCTCGGCATGCCGCGGTGCACGCCCAGCTGGCCGCGGGCCACAGCCGACGCGCCGTCCAACGGCAGCTCGGCATGACCTACCGCACGGTCAAGGCTCTGGCCGACGCTACGAACCGGGAGGATCTCTTCCAGGGCCAGTGGCAGAACAGGCCGTCTGTCCTTGACGATTACAAGCCCTATCTCGACGACCGCTGGAGCGAGGGCTGCACCAACGCCAGGAAGCTCTGGGAGGAGATCGTCCCGCTCGGCTACAAGGGCAGCTACCAGCACGTCCGGGCCTACATCCGACTCAAACGCACCTCGCCGCAGCCGGTGACCGCCCCGCCGCCATCGCCCCGCGCCGTTGCCAGCTGGATTCTCCGACGGCCCACGGCACTGTCCGAGGCCGAGCAGATCCACCTCAAGACCATCCCGGCCCACTGCCCGGAGCTCGACGCCCTACGCGGCACGTCCGCTCCTTCGCCGTCATGCTCACCGAGCGCCAGGGCGAGCTTCTCCCTGATTGGCTCGACGCGGTCCGCCAGGACGACCTTCCCAGCCTCCACAACCTCGCTGCCGGCATCGACCGGGACCGGGACGCCGTCATCGCAGGGTTCACCCTCCCCTGGAGCTCCGGCGTCGTCGAAGGTCACGTCAACCGGATCAAGATGCTCAAGCGCCAGATGTACGGTCGCGCCGGCTTTGAGCTCCTGCGGAAACGGGTCCTTCTCGCGTCATGACCTCGCTGTCGGTCGCCTGTGCGAGGATCCCTGGACTGCGGCGCAAGGAGATCAGCATGGGCACCTGAGACATCGGCCCCTTCGACAACGACACCGCTGCCGACTTTGCCGGTGACATCGATGACGCTCCCGCAGAAGAACGGGAGAAACTGGTTCGCCGCATGCTGAAGCGCGCTGCCGACTTCACGGACTACCTCAGCCAGCCCGATGGTGAGCAGGCTGTGGCCGCCGCGGCTCTGATCGCCGCACAGCGCGGCGGCGAACCGACCTGCCCAATCTACGGCCTGTCCGAGCCATTGCCGACGTTCCCCGCAGACCTCGCGATGCTCGCTGTCGACGCCCTGGATCGGGTAGTGGCGGAACAGTCAGAACTTGTCGACCATTTGTTTGATTCCTCAGTCGGCCTGCGCTGGCGTCTGGGGGTCAAGGGACTCCGCGACATCCTCGATCCTTCGATCCAGCCACAAGTGGACGCACTCTTCGAATCTAGGCAGTCACTCTCCGCTACTGACCACGGAAGTTGAGCCAGAACCCGTTCTCGTGAACATCGGCTCCGCCGATCAGCAGCTGCCTCCCGAAGTCATGACGAACTGACTCCCAACCCGCGATCAAAGCCAATCCCCCGCAGGGCAGGACAGCGGCAGGCCCGGAACCCGCAAGAGCCCGGGCCCCAGCCCTCGGATGCGTACAGACGGACAGGGCAGACGGGTGGGGGGGGGCGCGCGGGGGGCCCGCGCCCCCCCC
>NZ_JBHWBW010000019.1:34893-36182 GCF_042735675.1 Kitasatospora sp. NPDC059571 | reverse complement strand
CGGGCCGCCCCGGGCGCGGCGGGCCCGGGCGCGCGGCGCGGGCCCCGGCCGGCCCCGCCGCCCCCCCCCCCCCCCAGGGACGGGCCGGACCGCGCGTGAGGTCCGCCGCCCCGGGCCGGCGGCCCGGGTCTATCGGCCGCCCGGCGCCGGCTGTGTGGGATGCCGACGCTGGCGGCGCAGCCACGCGTACAGCAGCACGCACGGCAGCAGCAGCCCGCCGATGCCGAGCACCAGGAAGGCGACGGGGCCGCCGATGTGGCGGATCAGCCAGGGGAAGTTCTGCCCGAAGAAGCCGACCACGAAGGACAGCGGGAGGAACACCGTGGCGATGATCGTGAGGCGCTCCATGGTGGCGCTCTGGCGGAGGGTGATCCTGTTCTGCTCGACGGAGATCACCGCGATGTTCGCTTCCAGGACGGTGGCCAACAGGTCGCGCTGGGCGGCGACCTCCTCGTTGACCAGGAGCAGGTGGTCGTGCACGTCGCGGAAGTACGGCAGGAGTTCGGCCGGCGCCCGGCCGGGCTGCAGTCGTCGGGCGACGACGGCGAGCAGCGGGTGCACGGCGCGGTAGAAGTCGGTGGCCTCCCGTCTCAGTGAGTAGATCCGCTCGGTGGGGGCGACCGCCCCGGAGAACACGGTCGCCTCGATCTGCTCGATGTCGCGGTCGAGTTCCGCCACGACGGGCGCATAGCCGTCGACGACCTGGTCGAGGATCGCCCACAGCGTCGAGGCGCTGCCGGTCCGCAGCAGTTCGGGCCGGCGTTCGAGGCGGCCGCGGGCGGCGGCGAGCTCGCTGGCGATGCCCTGGCGGACGGTGATCACGAAGTGCTCGGCCAGGAAGATGCTGATCTCCCCGGTGTCGATCTCCTCGCGCTCGTCGTCGTACCGTGCGGTGCGCAGGATGATCAGCTCGGTGCCGTCCTCGTACTGCTCGGCCTTCGGTCGCAGATGGAAGGCCTGCGCGTCCTCAACGGCGAGTTCGTGCAGTCCGAACTCCTCCTGGACTCCTGCCAGTTCCTCGGGACCGGGTTCGAAGACGCCGAGCCAGACGAATCCACCCTGCCTGGCGTGCGCGGCCGCCTTCTCCAGGGGCATTGCACCCTCGTGCTGCCGGTGCCCGTCGCGGTAGTGCGCGCAGTCCACGATCATGAGTTTCCTCCTCGCGTCCGGCCTGCTTCGCAACACCTCCGAGGAGACCATCGCATCACGACAGGCGTCCCGCCGCGGGGCGGGGCGGGGCCGGGGGGGGGGGTGACTGGGGGGGGGGCGGGGGGGTGGGTGGGGGTGTG
>NZ_JBHWBW010000019.1:28574-34883 GCF_042735675.1 Kitasatospora sp. NPDC059571 | reverse complement strand
GGTGTCGATCCTCGCCTGCAGCGGATCCAGCCGCAGGTAGTCCGCCACCCCCGCCGCGCCGCCGGCGGCTCGCGCCCCGGGCGGCCCCCCCCCGCCCCGCGGGCGGGGCGGGACGGACCGTCAGCGGAGGCGCATGTCGTCCGGGTCCTCCGGCAGGGGCGGTGCCCCCTCGCCGGTCATCCGGGCCTGGGGCCGCTCGCGCACCGGCGCATCGTGGAGGCCGCCGCCGCCCCCTGCCGAGCTGCCGCCCGGCGTGAGCCGCCCCCGCCAGCCGCCGCTCTCGCCGCCGTGCTCCTCGATGAAGCCCTTGAACCGCTTGAGGTCGCCCTTGACCTGCCGGTCCAGGACGCCGAGCAGGTCGCCCGCCTTCTCGGCCATGCCGTGCGGCTCGAAGTCCATGGCGAGACTCACCCGGGTGTGGGCGTCGTCGAGGCGCTCGAAGCTCACCACGCCCATCTGGTGGACGTCGCCGCCGACCGTGCGCCACGAGATCCGCTGGTCCGGGAGCTGGTCGACGATCTCGGTGTCGAACTCGCGGCGGGCACCGGCGACCTTGGTCGTCCAGTGGCAGTGCCGGTCGTCCGTCTGACGGACCTCCTCGACGCCCTCCATGAAGCGGGGAAAGTCCTCGAACTGCGTCCACTGGTTGTAGACGCTGTGCAGCGGGACGTCCACGTCGATGGACTCCTTCACCATGCTCACAACAGCCTCCCTCCGGGTAGTCGAACCGGACATTTCGTCCGATCAACCCGTCTGCCCGGTCCACGGGCGCCCAATCCACCGGCATTCGCGAGCAGCTCGGCCGAGTGGCTCCGTGACAATCCGGCGGGCGGCCGGTGTCAACCCGCGCCGGGCGGCAAGGCGCGTGTTCGGGCGCCGGCAGACGTCGGCGCGCCCGGCCACGAGGAAGGGGTTGTTCGTGACGGTGATATCGCGCCTGCCGGAGCCGGTGCACCAGGAGTGGGACTGGCAGCTGCGGGCGGCCTGCCGGGGCGCGGACGAGCGCCTGTTCTTCCACCCGTCGGGGGAACGCGGCCGCGCGCACGACGAGCGCGAGGCCGCCGCCAAGCGGATCTGCGCCCAGTGCCCCGTTCGCTCGCGCTGCCTGGCTCACTCCCTGGCCGTCCGCGAGCCCTACGGCGTCTGGGGCGGCCTCGGCGAGGACGAACGATCCGCCATCCTGGGGCCCGTCACCCGCCGCGGACGATAGAGCCCGAGCGGCGGTGTCGACGCTCGGCGGCCGGGTAGATGCGGTGCCCACCTTCCCACCGATTGGTCAGGAGCCCGCCATGCTCCTTCTCGGTCTCATCTTCCTGATGGTGAGCGGCACCTTCACCGGCCTGCTCATCGCCGACAACCTCCACGGCGGCCCGGCGACCCAGGTGAGCGTCCTGGGCAACGACATCGGCGCCTACACCGTGCCGAAGGCCTTCCTGGCCGGCGTCGCCCTCACCCTGCTGTTCGTCGCCGGTGCGGCCATGGCCCGTCACGGCATCCTCCGCGCCCGTCGGCGCGCGGTCGAACTCGAGGCCACCCGCCTCACGGCCGCCCGCACGGCCCCCGCACGCGCCGCCTCCGCACCGCAGACCGCCGCCGACTCCCCCACGGGGCCGGCCGCCACCGAACCCACCGAGCCCACCACCACCCGCAGGCACCGCGGACCCCACTACTGGCACCGCCCCGAACGCAACGAGACCGGCTGAGGGCCGGGCGGCAGTGGCAGACCGTCCCCCGCGATGCCGCGCCACGGCCGCCGCGACAGTGATCGCGGCGGCCGTCGGCGTCTCGGCGGCCGTCGGTGCGGACGGCCGATCCCGCGCCCCGCACGCTCGTCGGCCGGGGTCTGCGGCGATGTCGCCCCCACAGGCGCTCTGCCGGACCCGGGCGGTCGGAGCGTCAGGGCCGGAACGGCGTGTCCCGGGCGCGCCCGGTACCGGCCGGGGTGCGACGGGGTGCCTGGCGGAGCGTCTGCGTCTCGTACAGGAACCAGCCCCAGTCCTGGGTGTCCGGACCCCAGCGGACCAGGGCGACCCACTGCCGGTGGTGCTGGTGGATCCGCCACCGCTCCAGCCGGGCCGGCCGCCACAGGCCGCCGATCCGGATCTCGACCGACGACCAGCGCGGCTCCGCATCCCACGACCGGCCGGGCCCGGACATCAGCTCTCGCGGCGCGCGGACGGCATCACCCGGCGCGGGCTCGGGACGGTGGGGACGGGGAAGCGGTACGGCGGAGGTCACATCCCCATGTTCGAACATATTTTCGAACTCTGCAAGGAGCGGCACGCCGCCGGTTGCAACCGTTCGCGCAGGTCGGACTGTGGCGCAGCGGGAACCCGGCCCCGACGGCCTCAGTGCAGGACGCTCACGGCCCGCGCGATGACCAGGAGGGAGGTGAGCAGGGCCGCGATACTCTCGACGCTCATCAGCACCTTGGCGCGTGTGGACAGCGGCATGGTGTCCGTGGGGCTGAACGCCGTCGAGTTGGTGACGGACACGTACAGGTAGTCCATCAGCACCGGCACCCAGTCGCTGGAGCGGCTGGCACCGTCGGCGACCTCCTCGACCGCGTCGTCGTTCTCGTCCTGGGGGAAGCGGAAGTCCGCGAGCGGCAGCTCCGCCCGCGGAGCCTGGCTCCGAACCACGGGGCCGCCGCGATCCAGCTCCCAGAACGCCAGACCGAAGACGATGATGTCCGTGGCCCACACCTGCAGGGCGGCCACGAGGAGCGGGACACCATCCTTGATGCCGGTGGACACGAGGGCGTGGATCAGCAGCCCGAGGGCGCTGAGGTTGCTGGCTCCGATCAGGGCGACGAGCGTCAGGGACAGCACGCGAGAGACGTGGGTCTGACGGGTAAGCCGCCGAGGGTTGACGGCGATCAGCGGGATGAGCAGGAGCACTTCCAGCGCCGGCAGAACGAAGCGGGGCGCGACCAGTAGCCGTTCGGGCAGGACGAGGTAGAGCAGGATCGCCACGAGGGTGGCGATCACTGCCGGAAGCCTCGCTTCCCCGCGTCGCTCGTGCCTGGGATGCCGCATCCTCGTTCGAAGCCGACGATCAGAAGCCATGGTCTTCCGCCTTCTCTCCCCGGGCGACCCTGCCCCTGTTGATCCCTCGGAGGCCGACTCCTGAGCGGGCGTCGGCCCGAAGGCCCTCCGGGCCCGGCCGGGTCCGGCTCGGTCCGAGGATCCCTGCCCGGGCGATCCACGAGAGTGGAGCCGAGCCGGGAGGCGGGTAGTGCTTCGTCGGTGTGAGGCGCGGGGTCGGGTGATCCGGGGACGGAGGCTCCCGTCACTCGCGGAGCAGACCGGGCAGACCGGGCAGACCGGCGAGCGGCCAGCGGCCGCGTCGTCCGCCCTTGTCGACGGCGGCGATCATGAGACCGCCCAGCATGGAGAGGTTCTTCAGGAAGTGGATGCGCTGCTGGGCGCGTTCGCCCGCATCCTCCGCCTCCCAGAAGCGGTGGCCGGCCCAGGTGACCGGGAGGAGGGTGCAGGCCAGTACCGCGGCCGACAGCCGGGGCAGTTTCCCTGCTGCGAGCAGCAGGCCGGAGGCCGCCTGGACGCCGCCGTTCAGGCGGACGGCGCTGACCGTGCGGGTCGGCACTCCGGGCAGGTCGGACAGGGCATCGACGACCGGCCGGGCGGCGGGTGCGAGGCGCTCGGGGCGTCGTACCGCGTCCGCGCCGCCGGCGATGAACATCGAGGCCAGCAGCGGTCGTGCACAGATTCTGACGACAGTCATGACTAGCGGCTTTCCAGTGGATCGCAGTCCAATCATCGAGCGGACCTCCGGGCCCCCCGGGGTCGCGGCCTTTGCAGCATGCCCGGTTCGACGAACAGGCCTGCCGGTAGTCCGGGCGCCCGGAGGAGTCGTCCGGCGGGCCGTGGAATCGTGTGTCCACGGCATCCACCCGTTCGCCGCCCGGCTCGGGGCCGTCGCTCAGGCGATAATCCGCGCCACCATGAAAGCCAGGACGCAGAGAACGAGGAGTCCGATGACCGCCAGCGGCCACGGACCCCACGCCTTTCGCAGCTCCGGCGGTTCGGGCACCGAGATTCCTGCCGTGGTGCTCGACTCGGCCGGCGGCGTCTCCTCGGGCCGTTCGGCGCGGAGGAGCGGCACGCGCCGGTCCGGCCGGCTGCGAGCGGGCGCGGTCGGAGGCAGCCGAGTATGCGCGGGCCTGGGGCCGGTCGACTCCAGTTCCCGCACGGTCGCGGCCAGGTCCAGTTCGACCGCACCGATCTCCGGGTCGGAGGTACTGCCGTAGGCGAAGGCTCCGTCGTGCGTGAAGACTGCCACCAGCGAGCGACCCGGCCTCGTGAAGTGGAGGCGCTCGTTGCGCGTTCGGTCACCTCGCTCGCGACTGATCGCCCAGCCGAGTTCTCGGGCCCGCTCGTAGAGTGCAGTCTGCTGCCGGCTGAGCGGCAGTCTTCGTGCGACGGTGGTCATGGCTCTGCACCCGTTCCGGTCGGCCCGTTCCGCGTCCCGGTGCCGTGGGGCTCGCACCGGGATCGCCTGGATCGGGGCGTCTACCCGCGGACGACCGGCCCAAGCCAGGTCGAGGTCGGCCGTCCGTTGCGCCACGGCGGAACGGGTTGCTGCGGGGTGCCCGGCATCGCGTTGGTGCTCATGCGTACGGAGCCCTTGCGGTCGCTCTGCCGGAACTCGCCGCGTTGGCGGAGCGCGCCGTTGCCCCCGGCCGGCGGGCGGGAACCTCGACGGGTCTCGGGGTCACTGCCGGCCCGCGAGCGCCGATCGCGGCCGAGGTTGCCGACCCGGAGGCACGGCAGGTCCACCGTCCTGTACCCGAGTGACGCCACTTCTGCGGCCGCCCGCACCGCGGCGGCGGTCCAGTTGGACGGCGTCTCCTCCCTGTGGACGACCCGCGGTGCCTACCCGGGGCTGTACGGGCCGGAGGAATCGTTCCCGGTCGGCGGGTCGAAGACGCTCCGCAGCAGTGTCGAGGACGAGGTCGCCCTGGCCGGCGCGGGCGTGACCGCCCATCAGTGCCCGGCCGCCGCCGACCTGCTCGCCGGGCGGGGGTGGCCGCTCACGTGCTCGACCTGTACTCGGTGAAGCCGACAGGCGCCGAAACCCCCGCCGCGGCGGCAGTGAGCGGGGCGGGGAGCGCCCCGACGCTCCCGGCCCCGCGCTCGATCCTCAGGCCGTCACCACCGGTACCACCGGGACCGACCGGAACCCGAGGCCCCACGGGCGAAGAAACCCACCAGCCAGAGGATCAGAACGGCGAGCGCGATCCACCACAGCAGGTGGACGGCGAACCCGGCGCCGAACAGCAACAGGATCAACAGCAGTACGAGCAACAGCACAACCATGATCGATCACCTTCTCGCTCGGCGTGTGCCCGACGGCGGCCCGGTCAATCCACGTGGATCCGGCCGGACGGACCCGGAACGGCCGGGACGAAAGGACGGAGCGATGGCGCGCTCCGCCGACCCCCGGGCCGGCTGGATCCACACCTCCACCGGACAGGACCGACTACCGAGAGCTGAGGCACAGCCTCGATCCGCTTGACCTCACACAGGGCCCCCGGGCCCGGACCTCGGCTTCTCTGACTGACGGTGGATCAGTGCGTCTCGCGGCGCTGCTTCATCTCCGCCTCGGCGATGTGGGCACGGCCACTGGCCAGTGCCTCGCGGACCTGCCGCTCGACCTCGACGAAGCGCCGGTGGTAGCCGTCGTCGTACGCCTCGACGATCTGGAACGTCCACATGCCCGGCAGCACATCGGCGCCCTGGACCTCGCGCTCGACAAGATCGGCCTGCTCCGGGTGGCCGGCCTCGCGCAGCGCCCGCGCCGCCTCGCCGACCGTCTTGTCCGCGGTGCCGGTCAGCTGGTGGAAGTCGTACAGCCGGCCCCGGGCCCGCTCGGTCGTCTCCAGTGCCTCCGACAACAGCCCCAGGGCCTCGACCGTCGCATCGTCCAGCCCGGCCGGCCGGGCGTGCCGGCGCGGCTGCCCGCTCTTCTCGTCACCCACCCCGCTACCCTTCCCTTCCTCCCGATCCGGGACCACGGACCGTCCGCACCCGGCCCACCTCCGTTGTCTATCCCGATGGAGGCGCTCCCGTCCCGAGGCACGCCCGAACAGAGGCTCCTGGCGGCGGGGGCGCAGCCGGCTCGGTCCGATGGCGGTGTGTCGTGGGCCGCGGGCCGTGATCGTTTGCAGGCGGGGCAAAGTGACGACATGCCGGCCACGAGCGGCCGCTGACCGACCGCGACCGGCCGGGAGCGGGTCCGTCCGGACGGGGCCGCCTGGGCCGGACGAGGGCGACGCGGCCGGGGTGG
>NZ_JBHWBW010000019.1:0-28564 GCF_042735675.1 Kitasatospora sp. NPDC059571 | reverse complement strand
GCGCCCGCCCCCCCCCCGCCCCCGCGGGGGCGGGGCTCCGGGGGCGGGGGGCCCCGGGGGCGGCCCGGGGCCCCCGCGGCCGGGGTGGTGGGGTCAGAGCTCGCGCAGAGCGGGCAGCAGGGTGCGCTCCGACCAGTCGAGGAACGCCGCCTGGTGGTCACCGCCCACCTGGATCAGGGCAACCTCGTCGAAGCCGGCCCCGGTGTAGGCCCGTACGGCCTCGACGAAGTCCTCGACCCGGTCACCGCACGGGAGGGAGGCGGCGACGTCCTCGGGACGCACGAACGCGCTCGCACCGGCGAAGCCCGCCGTTCCGGGAAGCTCGGAGTTGACCTTCCACCCTCCGCCGAACCAGCGGAACTGGTCGTGTGCGCGGGCGACGGCCTGTGACCGGTCCGCGTCGTAGCAGACGGGCACCTGCCCCACGCGCGGCTTTCCCGTGCCGCCGTACCGGTCGAAGGCTGCCAGGAGGTCGGCGTTCGGTTCCACGGCGATCACCAGGTCCGCCAGTCGTCCGGCCAGCTCGCAGGACCGGTCACCGGAGACCGCGACCCCGATCGGCGGCGGGGTGGGCGGCAGGTCCCACAGCTTGGCCGACGCCACTTCGAAGTGCTCGCCGTGGTGCGAGACGTACCCGCCCCCGAACAGCGCCCGGATGATGCCGACCGCCTCCGCGAGGCGGTCCTGACGGACGTCGGCGCCGGGCCAGCCCTGTCCGGTGATGTGCTCGTTCAGGTTCTCCCCGCTGCCCAGCCCCAGCCGGAAGCGACCCTCGGAGAGCAGCTGCACGGTCGCCGCCTTCTGGGCCACCACGGCCGGGTGGTAGCGGAAGGTCGGACAGGTGACATAGGTCATCAACGGGATCCGGGACGTCGCCTGAGCGGCGGCCCCGAGCACCGCCCACGCGTAGGAGGCGTGTCCCTGGCTGTCCAGCCAGGGGAAGTAGTGGTCGGAGATGACGGAGAAGTCGTAGCCCACCTGCTCGGCATGGACCACGTCCCGCACCAGCCGGCTCGGCCCGGTCTGTTCGGTCATCATCGTGTAGCCGATTCTCACCATGGCCCGCGCGTGCCCGGTGCCGGCCGTTCGGAACCCAGGCAGCGGCCACGATTCCACCCGCGGGAGGAGCGTCGCCCCCGGCGCCTGCTGTCCCCGTTGCCCACGCGGGGAGTGCCACGCACGCCGGGATGACGGCGGGATACCGGGTGTGCCGTCGACCGCCGTGGCCGCCCATGGTGCGTTCCCATCGTCGTGGTGACTGCTGCCGCAACGCCTGCCCCGATCAGAGCGGCCGTTCGGGGCGGGACAAATCCGCGATCCGGGTAGGCGTACCTCAGGCCACGGCCCCGGCCGTGTCGCCCGCTACCCGCAGCCGGCTCACCAACGACGGAGGGCACGATGTCCCGACAGCAGATCGCCGAACCGCTGAACATCTATCTGAACGACCACCTGACCGGTGCCTTCGGCGGCGCCGCGCTGGCCCGCCGGATGGCCGGCAGCCACGCGGACCCGCGGCGCGCCGCCGACCTGCGCCGACTCGCCCGGGAGATCGCCCAGGATCGGGACGACCTGGTGCGGATCATGAACAGGTTGGGCGTGCCCGTCCGCCACTACCGCACCTGGCTGGGTGTCGCCGGCGAGCGGATCGGCAGGCTCAAGCCGAACGGCACCCTGGTCCGCCGGTCGCCGCTGAGCGACCTCATCGAGCTGGAGGCAATGCGCACCGGCGTCGAGGGGAAGTCGGCCCTGTGGCGGGCCCTGCGCAGTGTCGCCGAGGACGACCCCCGTCTGGACACCGCCGCGGTGGAACGCCTCGCGGACCGGGCCCGGGCGCAGGCCGACCTCCTCAACGGGTGGCACCGGGAGACCAGCGCCGAGGTGCTGGCAGGGCATCCGGGCCGGTAGGCGGCGCGCAGCCCCAGACCGTATCTGCCGGACCACCGGCAGCCGCGAGCGCCGTCGCACGGCGGCACGGCGGCACGGCGGCACGGCGGCACGGCGGCACGGCGGCACGGCGGCACGGCGGCACGGCGGCACGGCGGCACGGCGGCACGGCGAGAACGTCCGTCAGGTCGGTCCCCTCCCGTGCCGGGCGGACCCGGTGCCCCAACGGCTGGTACCTGACCCGCCTGCCTCATGGAAGCGCTCGCCACCTACCACGCCAACGGGCCTTCACATGCGTTGTCCGGCACCACCGAACGGGTCCCGCCCGTCAAGGCACCGGGGTGGATCGCGGCGGAGATGCCCCCCGCCCGCCGGGCATTCCGGCCGCCCTACCGGGCGAGCGCCTCACCGAGGCCGTCATCACACCCGACGAGGTCAAGGCCCTGGAGCGATCCGCGGAACAGCGCAACATCACGGCCCCGACCCCCAAGGATGTCCGGGCCAAGGCCCAGGACGACGAGGACGTGCCTGCGGCCGACACCCAGGCACCGTGACCCGCAGCGGTCGGCTCGGCCGCCGCCGGGCGGCGGCCACCGCTGCGGGCCGTACAGAGCGTCACGGCCGGTGCCGGCGCGGTGGCCGGCGCGGGCCGAGCCGCGAAGCCGGAGTGTCAGCGCCAGGCTCCGGAGTGACGGAAGAAGCCTCGCAGGCGCTGCTTGAGACTCTGCTCGGGCGGTGGGAGGTCGTCGCGCGGGCGGTCGGCGGGCCTGCGATGCACCTTCCGCAGCGGCTGCGACCGAGCATGCCGGCCCCCATCGGCCAGTTCGTCCTGCTCGGCTGCGTCGGCAAGGTCGCGCAGCAGGACCGCCTGCTCCCGGTGGGCGTGCCCGGTGACCTCCCGGACGAGGAGTGCGACCTTGCGGTCGAAGACGGCGGAGTCCGCGTGCAGCGGTCCAAGGTCGTCCAGCAGCGCACCGATGGCGGCCAGGCGGATCCGCTCATGAGCGACGGTCTCGGCGCTGTCCGGCAGCGTCCGCAGCGCCATCGGGTACAGGTACGCCTCCTCGACCGCCATGTGCCGTTCCAGCAGCTCGGCCGCCTCGTCGAGGAGCTCGCGGCGCAGTGGGTCCCCCAGCGGCGTGCCGGCCATGCGGCTGAACAGCACCTCCAGTCGGTCGTGGTCGGTGGCCAGGACGTCGATGAGGTCGCTGGAAGTCATGGAGCGGTCCGTCTTCCGTGTGGTGGATGTCTGGGTCCCCCGGGGCGGCGTGTACCCCGGGCCGTGTCCGCCGAACCTGCCCCCGGCCCCCGGCCCCGTTGCCGCTACCCCCCCAACGGCGTCGACCAGGCGTGGTCCGACCTCGCCCGGGTAGGCGCGGCAGCACGAAACACCAAGGCAACGCCGACCAGGAGGTGGACCGTGAGCGAGGAACGGGACTCGGAGCCAACGGTCTGGGCGCTCGCCGTGCAGGAGCAGGAGACCGGCCCTCCCCTGGCGGAGGCGTTCATCGCGGTCGGCCGGCGGTGGCACGCCGAACTGCTCACCCACGCGCTGGAGAGCGGCTTCCTGCTGGCCGCCGGCGAGGCGCCGCAGAGCACCGCCATGGTGGTGATGAACGGCGCCCTGGTCGACCGGCTGCTCTTCGTCGGCGGACGGGAGTCCTGGGAGCCGGTGCCCAAGCCCGCGGCCTCCCCCGAGTGGCGGACCGCCGCCCGCGAGCGCGGCGAAGTGCTGGTCGTCGTCGTCCCGCCCGGCACCTCCCTGGTCGACGACCGGGACGGGCACCCCCGGGACGAGGCCGACGCGTTCGGCCGCAGTGCCACCGAGGCCCGGGACGAGGGCGTCGTCCTGCACGGCACCGCGGCGCTCGCCCTGATCTGACACCACGCGCCGCTCCGGCACGCCGCCCGGGGGCGGGTGGGCCACCGGACGGGCAGCGCGGAGGTGGTGCGGCGTGCTCAGAACGTGAGAGGGAGGTGCTCCGGCGGGTGGCGTGCGAGCCGTCGGGCGACCGCAGGCTCGCCCGGCGGCCACTGCGGCGCGCGATCGGCTTCCGGTGGTGGCGGCTGCGCGGGTCGACTGCGCTGCTGCCGGCCTTCGCCGGTTCGGCCGCGGTGCTGGCGGCCTTCGCCTCGGGCGGGCGGACATCGCGATCGGGGTGGTGGTCCGGGGCCTGGTCCGGCGGGCCTCCGCGGCCATGAACGCGCGGATCGCCTGGCTGCGCCTGAGGTCCGACCGGTCATGACCGGTCGGCCCCGGGCCCGGCTGTGCCGGCGGGTGTGCTGTGGCGGCCCGCGGGTAGGCGCGGTGCCGGACCGAGTGCAGACAGTCCCGCACTGGGCCGACCGGGAGCCAACCCATGACCTCTCCAGCGACTCCGACCAGCACCGAAGCCCGCCGAAGGCGGTACCTGCTCTGCCCGCCCACGCACTTCACGGTGAGCTACGCGATCAATCCGTGGATGGACCCGACGCGGCCGGTCGACGGCGCGGCGGCCGAACGGCAGTGGCAGCGGCTCTGCACCGTGCTGCGGGCGTTGGGCCATGAGGTGGCGACCATCGATCCGCTGCCCGGACTGCCGGACATGGTGTTCACCGCCAACGGTGCCACGGTGGTGGACGGCCGGGTGCTGGTGGCCCGTTTCAAGTACGCGGAGAGGGTCGGCGAGGCCGCCGCCCACCGCCGGTGGTTCGCCCGCGCGGGATTCCGGCCCGTGCACACGGCCAGCCTGGTCAACGAGGGCGAGGGCGATCTGCTGCTCGCCGGGCGGCGCATCCTGGCAGGCTCGGGCTTCCGGACGACCGCGTCTGCCCACCGGGAGGCGCAGCGGCTGCTCGGCCTTCCCGTGGTCACCCTGCAGCTCGTCGATCCGCGCTTCTACCACCTGGACACCGCGCTGGCCGTGCTGAGCGACGACCGGATCATGTACTGGCCGCCTGCCTTCGCGCCCGACAGCCGCCGCCTGCTGGCCGCGCTGTACCCACACGCTCTCCTGGCGACCGAGTCGGACGCACTCGCGTTCGGGCTCAACGCGGTCAGCGACGGCCGGAACGTGGTGCTGCCGCGGGCCGCCGCCGGCCTGGCCGCGCAGCTGCACGCGCACGGCTTCCGCCCCGTCCCGGTGGAGATGCCCGAGCTGCTCAAGGCCGGCGGCGGCCCCAAGTGCTGCACGCTCGAACTCCGTGGTGCCTGACCCGCACCGCGTCCCCCTGCGAGAGAGGCCCCCGCATGACGACCGCACTCCGTCCGGCCGCCTCGGCCGCACCCGTTCCGCCTCCGGCTCGCGGCCCGCTCTCCGCGCTGGTGCTGGACCTGCTCGCCGCCTCGCCGGGCACGGCGCCCGGCCGGGCGGCGGACGTCCCGGACGCGCTCGGCGAAGACGCGCAGTTGGCGCTGTACGTCTGCTACGAGCTTCACTACCAGGGCTTCCACCGGGTCGATCCGGGCTGGGAGTGGGACCCGGGGCTGCTGACCCTGCGTGCCGGGCTGGAGGAGGCGTTCCTGGCTGCCCTGCGTGAGGCGGTCGGCGAGCCCGGCCCGCTGGAGCAGGTGATCGCCGACCTGCTGGTCGAGCCCCCGGACGGCACGGGCCCCTCGTACCACCTGCTGGAGCACGGCGCTCGCTGGCAGGCCCGGGAGTACGTCGTCCACCGCTCGCTGTACCACCTCAAGGAGGCCGACCCGCAGCTGTGGGCCGTCCCGCGGCTGCCCCACCCGGCCAAGGCCGCCCTGATGACCGTCCAGTACGACGAGTACGGCGCGGGGCGTCCCGAGCGGGCCCACGCGCTGCTGTTCGCTCAGATGATGGCCGACCTCGGCCTGAACACCCGCTACGGGCACTACCTGGACGCCGTGCCCGCGCCCGCGCTGGCGGTGGTCAACCTGATGTCGATGTTCGGGCTGCACCGAGCGCTGCGCGGCGCGGCGGTCGGGCAGTTCGCCGCGGTCGAGATCACCTCTCCGCCGGGCGCCGCCCGTCTCGCGGCCGCGCTGGAGCGCCTCGGCGCCTCGTCGGCCGGCACGCTGTTCTACCGGGAGCACGTGGTGGCCGACGCCGTCCACGAACAACTGGTGCGCCGCACCGTCCTGGACCCGCTGGTCGCCGGTGACCCGGCGCTCGCCGCCGACATCGCCTTCGGCATCGCCGCCACCGGCGCGGTCGAGGACCGCCTCGCCGCTCACCTGCTCGGCGCCTGGGGCCGGGGCCGCAGCTCGCTGCGCGCACCGCTCGACGACGGCCCGCCGGCCTGACCGCCGGCCCTGGCGGGGATTCTTGGAAACGACCGGTGCTGCTCCTCGCCTCACGTGATTCAGTTCTCAACGACTTGGGAGGGTTGGCAGGTATCACGCCAGCCACAAGCCGGTGCCGCGAGGCCGGTCAGGTGCAGCCCGTGCTCGCGGCCCTGCTCAAGGCTGGACGAGGCTCTTCCGGGCGGACTCACGCCTCTTCCGCGGGAATGGCCGGCCGTCCCGCGTAGCGGCTGCGCATCGCGTCGCTGGCTGCGGGGCCCGCGGCGAAGACGTAGGCGGTGCTGTCGTCGAGCCGGCGGCCCGTTTTGGCGTCGACGACGACGGGCTCGACTTCCTCGCCGCTGTGCGCGTCCACGAGGATCATGCTGCGCTCCGCCGCCGTGAGGCGGGCGTTGCCCCACGCGGCCAGGGCGACGATCACCGGGCGCAGCGAGCGCCCGAGTTCGGTGAGTACGTACTCGTGCCGGACGGGGCTGGTCTGGTACGGCCGGCGCTCCAGCAGACCGTCCGCGACCAGGGTCTTCAGCCGGGTGGTGAGCATGCTGGAGGAGATGCCCAGGCTCTCCTGGAACTGGTCGAAGCGGGTGTAGCCGTCGAAGGCGTCGTGGAGGATCAGCAGTGTCCACCACTCGCCGACGTGTTCCACCGTCGTGGACAGCGGGCACTCCCGGTCCTCCAGCCTGATCCGGCTTGCCAAGGCGACCATCCCCTCGGTTACTGCTAAAGTCGAAGTTAGTAGCTTCTATTTTAGCAGTAGAGACGAGAGCGGCGCCTCGCATACGCGCGCCCGGGAATGGAGCACAACGTGACCACATCCATCAGCGAATCCCTGGAAGGCCGACGCGCTCTGGTCACCGGCGGCACCAAGGGCACCGGAGCCGCGATCGCCCGAAGGCTCGCCGAGGCCGGCGCGACCGTGCTGGTCACCGCCCGCAGCCGCCCCGACGACGTCGAGGAGAAGATGTTCATCACCGCCGACCTGTCCACCGCCCAGGGCGCCGCCCACGTCGCCTCCGAGGTGGAAGCCCGCGTGGGAAGCGTCGACATCCTGGTCAACACCCTCGGTGGGTCCGAGGCACCGGCAGGAGGATTCGCCGCGCTCGGCGAGGACGACTGGGCCAGGGAACTGAACACGAACCTGCTGGCCGCCGTCCGTCTGGACCGCGCACTGCTTCCGCACATGATCGCCACGGGCAAGGGCGCGGTCGTGCACGTCACCTCGATCCAGCGCCGCATGCCGCTGTGGAACGGCACCCTGGCCTACGCAGCTGCCAAGGCCGCCCTGACCACGTACAGCAAGGGCCTGGCCAACCAGGTCGCCCCGCACGGCGTCCGCGTCAACACCGTCTCGCCCGGCTTCGTCCAGACCTCGGCCGCCGACAACCTCGTCGCCCGGATCGCCCACGAAGCCGGCATCAGCCGGGAAGCGGCGCTGGGCCGGCTCATGGACTCCCTGGGAGGCATCCCGCTCGGCCGCCCCAACCGGCCCGAGGAGGTCGCCGAACTCGTCACCTTCCTCGTTTCCGACCGCGCCTCGGCCATCGTCGGCGCCGAACACGTCATCGACGGCGGCACCACCCCCACCGTCTGAACCCGCAACCACCATCAGGAGCGACATGCACGAGAATCGGCCCCGGAGCATCACCCCGGACGACCTGCCCGAGGTGATCACCCGCTACCTCACAGCGCACCGCACCCACGACACCGCCACCGCGGTCACGACGTTCACCGACGACGCCACAGTGATCGACGACGGCAATACCTACCGGGGCAGCGCCGCGATTGAGCGGTGGCTGGACCAGTCCGCCAACGAATTCACCTACACCATCCACCTGACGAACACTCAGGAGACCGACACGGCGCACTACATCGCCACACACCATCTCGAAGGCAACTTCCCCGGCGGCACCATCGATCTCCGCTATCGGTTCACGCTGCGCGACGGCCTCATCGAACACCTCTCCATCGAACCCTGAGACCGCTCCCACGTGCCCACCCGGCACGGTTGGGCACGTAGCCGATGGGCAGGCGCGGACCATGCTTCTGATCACTCCGCCGGGCGTGTACCCGGCCCAGGGAGACACCCGGCTGCTCACCGGTGCGCTGGAGCGCGAACGCCTCGCGCCCGGCGCCCCGGTCCTCGATCTGTGCACCGGCAGCGGGGCGGTGGCCCTGGCCGCCGCCGCCCGGGGCGCCCGTGTGACGGCGGTGGACGTGTCCCGCCGCGCGCTGGCCGCGGCGGGGGCCAATTCGCTGCTCAACCGCCGCCGGCTACGGCTGCGCCACGGCGACCTGTTCGCTCCGGTGGCCGGTGCCCGCTTCGACCTGATCACCGCGAACCCGCCCTACGTGCCGAGCCGGTCCGCCCCGCCGCGCCGCGGGATCGCCCGCAGCTGGGACGCCGGACGGGACGGCCGCGACCTGCTGGACCGGATCTGCGCCGGTGCGCCTGCCCTGCTCGCGCCGGGCGGTGTCCTGCTGATCGTGCAGTCGGCGCTCGCCGGTGTGCAGGCGACCCGCGCGGCACTGGCGCGCGCCGGGATGCGGGTCGGCATCGCCGCCAGGTCCCGCCAGCCCTTCGGACCGGTGATGACCGCCCGGGCCGGCTGGTTCGAGGCACGGGGACTGATCGCGGCGGGGCAGCGCGAGGAGGAACTGGTGGTGGTCCGTGGTGTCCGGCCCGTCTGAGCGCGCACCGCGGCGGGTCACCGTCACGGGGGACGGCCCCTTCCTGGTGGAGGGGCCGGTCGAGGTCGTCCTGCCGGACGGCAGCCGGCAGATCAGCGAGCGGCCGGTGGTCGCCCTGTGCACCTGTCGGCGCAGCCGGTGCCAGCCGTTCTGCGACTCCAGTCACCGCCGCCGCAGCCGGCCGCCGGACCCGCAGGTTTGACGCGCCCGCCCGCCGTTCCGGGACACCAGGCGCACTGCCGCCACGGCGTCCAGCACCTCCCGGACGCACTGCGGACGGAAGTCCTCGTACCAGAGTCCTCGTACCAGTCGCCGGTGTCCCTCAGGTCCCGGGAGCGGTGCGGGCAGACCAATTCGCCGGCGAACGGCCGGACGGCGGCGGTGACGCGCACGGCACTCACCGGCGCAGCCATTCACCAGCAGCGCGGGCCGCTGTTCGCGCAGGCCGCGGAGCGCGGCGCACGCGACGACGCCGCTGGCGAGACCGTCCCCGACCGGTATCACCGTGCGGCCCCGTACCCGCGGGAGGGGCCGGTCGTCGCGGTAGAGCGTCTCACAGCGCGCCAGCTCCGCCCGCCCGTCGGCGACCTCGCCGGCCGATCGCTGCCCCGTCGGACCGAGGGTGCGCAGCGTGTGATCCTCGGAACCCGAAGGGTCCGCGGATCTTCCCCCGCCAGCACGTGTGCACCGCACCCGACCGGGCACCCGCCGGTTACGGCCCCGCACCGGCGGGCCCCGACCAGGAGGAGGCGGCGATGGCAGGCCACGGCGGCGACGTCATCAAGGAACTCGAAACCGACCACCGGGAGGTCGAAGAGCTCTTCGCGCAGATCATGCAGGCCACGGGGGAACATCGGAAGTCGCTGCTCGACGAGGTGACGATCGAGCTCGTCCGGCACTCCGTGGCCGAGGAGGCCTACCTCTACCCCGCGGTCCGCGAACACGTGAGCGGCGGCGACGCCATGGCGGACCGGGAAGTGGAGGATCACGCGAAGGTCGAGCGCCTGCTCAAGGAGATCGAGGGCACAGATGCCGGCGACCCCCGGCTGGAGGCGCTGGCGGCAACCCTGGTGGAGGAGGTCACCTCGCACGTCCGCGACGAGGAGCACAACCTCTTCCCGGCCCTGCGCGCGGCCTGCAGCCGGGCCGAGCTGGAGGAACTCGGCGACTCGGTGCGCCGCGCCAAGGCGACCGCACCGACCCGCCCGCATCCGGGTGCACCCTCCTCCCCGGCCGCCCGCAAGCTGCTGGCGCCGGGCCTCGGACTGATCGACCGGGTCCGCGACTACGTGGCCGACCGGGGCGCGGCGTAGGAAGTTGCGGGCGGCGTAGGAAGTTGCGGTGAGCGTCCGACGCAGGGCCTGCCCGGAGGCACGCCGCGACCGGCCCCGGCCGACCCACGGCCCCGGCCGCCCCGGGCGGCAGCGTCCGGGGCGGGGCTGCCGGGCGCGGTGCCTCGGTCCGATGGACGAAGGGCGGCCAGCCGGACCGGCTGCGGAGCGGTGGACGAGAGTTCCCGCACCGGGATCCACCCCGTCCTCGCCGGCGGACTCCTGGCCGAGGCCGTCGACCAAGAGCGCACGGCCTGTCGTCCGCCCTGCCTTCGCCCGCTACGAGCTGCACCCGACCGGTGCGGCCGGGTGCTGACGCTCTTTCGATGATGAGCGGCGCCGACGCCGGGTCAGTACGGCAAGGGGCGGCCGGACGGGGTCCGCAGGTCGACGGGGGGCCGCGGGCGGCCGCGGCCGGGCTTCGGGGCGATCCGGATCTTGGCCATCGCCCTCACCTCCTCGCTTCGGGCCTGCAGGGCGCCTGCCCGGCCGGAGCGTTCTCACGCCTCCGACTGCCGGGAACGGAAGGCCGACGGGCCCTCGACCTGATGGTGCGCACTACTCGACGTCGCCGGCGGCGAGGATGGACGGACCGACGAGCGTGAAAGAGAGAGGCAGCGGCTGCGCCGTCCGGGACCTCTTCGACCCGTGACCACCGGCTGAAGCCGTTCTCCGGACGGCGTCACCGGCACCGACTGCCTGGTGCGGCACCCGAGGCGTGGCGGCGAGGTCCGGGCCACGGAGGCCGCAATGGTGCAGGGTGCATTTGTGGACGAATACGATGTGGACGAGGCGCTGCAGCAGGCGCTCGACCGGTTGACCGCGCTGGCGCACATCAGCTCGGCGCTGGCCGGCACCCTGGACGCCCAGGCCGGGCTGGAACGGGCCTGCCGGATCCTCGCTCAGCGCCTGGGCGACTGGTGCGCGATCGACCTGCTCGCCGACGCCGGGCGTCTGGAGCGGACCTACGCCTCCCGCCGCGGCACCGAGCCGCCCGGTAGCCGCGCCGAGCTGCCCGGGCCGCCGGAGAGCGCGTCGGCGCCGCTCGCGCGGGTGCTGCGCGGTGCGGGCCCCCTGCTGCTCACCGAGTCGGATCTGCGCCCCGTGCTCCGGCGAGATCCGTGGGACGCCGCGGAGGACCGCACCCTCGTCGAGCACGAGGTCGCGTGCGCGGTGGTCGCGCCGCTGCGGGTCCGGCGGGAAGTCCTCGGGGCCGTGACCGTCGCCCGCGCCGCCAACCGGCCCCCCTTCACGGAGTCCGACCTTCCGCTGGTCGAGGACATCGCCCACCGCATCGCCCTCGCGGTCGACAACGGCCGTCTCCACCGCGAGGCCGAGCACATCGCCGAACGCCTCCAGCGGTCCCTCCTCCCGGCCCTCCCCCAGCCGGACCGTCTCACCCTCGCCGCCCGCTACGCGCCCGCCCACGACACCGCCCAGGTCGGCGGCGACTGGTACGACGCGTTCGTCCTCCCCGCCGGGCCGACGGCCCTGATCATCGGCGACGTGACCGGCCACGACCTGCGCGCGGCCGTCACCATGAGCCAGCTGCGCAACATGCTCCGCGGCATCGCCTGTGACCGGCAGGAACCACCCGGTGCGATCCTGCACCGTCTCGACCTCGCCCAACACGCCCTCTACCCGGGCACCACCGCCTCCTGTCTGTACGCGATCGTCCAGGGACCGGTGGGCGGGCCGTGGAACCTCGACCACGCCTCCGCCGGCCACCCGCCGCCGCTGCTCGTCACCCGGGAAGGCGACACCCGCTTCCTCGACCGCGGCGCCGGCGTCCTCCTCGGCGTCGACACCGCCCTGCCCCGCCCCAGCGCCACTGACGCCCTCCCACCCCTGTCCACCGTGCTGCTCTACACGGACGGCCTCATTGAACGCCGCGGCGAGGACCTCGGCCGGGGCCTGGCCAGGCTGCGCCAGCACGCCGCCGCGCTCTCACGGGAGACCCCCAACACTCTCTGCGATGAACTGCTCGCCGGACTCGCCCCGGACGCCACCGACGACATCGCACTCCTCGCCCTGCGCATCCCCTCGGCCGGGCCAGGGTGCCCCGCACAGCCGCACCGCTGACGAGGAACGACCGGCGACTCGGGAGGCAACACCCCTCCGACCGTGCCGGAGGGGCTTCGCTCCCGCCCCGTTGCATCGAGCACGAACTGACGCGCCATCGCCTCGACGGCGTCAGATCGGATCCGAGCGATGGGCCCCGGCGAGAAGTACCCGGACCGCGGCACGGTGCGCTCACCCGACCGGTGTCAGGTGCGCGCCGCCATGGCGGCGAACTCCTTCACGAGCGCCTCGTCGAAGGCCTCCAGGTCGTCCGGCTTGCGGCTGGAGACAAGGGTGTTGGGACCGTTCGTGCAGACCTTCACCCGTGCGTCGACCCAGTGCGCTCCGGCGTTGCTCAGGTCGGTGCGCAGGCTCGGCCAGGAGGTCAGGGTGCGCCCGCGGACGACGTCGGCCTCCACGAGGGTCCAGGGTCCGTGGCAGATCACCGCGACGGGCTTGGCCCGGGAGAAGAAGCCGCGGACGAACTCGACGGCCCGCGGGTCCATCCGCAGGAAGTCGGGGTTCGCCACCCCGCCGGGCAGCACCAGCCCGTCGTAGTCGTCGGCGGAGACGTCCGCCACCACGGCGTCGACCGGGAAGGTGTCGCCCGGGTCCAGGTGATGGAAGGCACGAACGTGGCCCTGCTTGGTGGAGACCAGGCGCGGTGTACCGCCCGCCTTCTCCACCGCCTCCCATGGGGAGGTGAGCTCCACCTGCTCCGCCCCCTTGGGGGCCACCAGGAACGCGATCGTCTGTCCTGTCAGGCCGGCCATGGTGGCGGCCTCCTCTCCCGTACGGAGTCTGCGGACGGGGCTGCGGCATGCGTGGCCCCGTCCGCACGTCTGGCCGTTGGACGGGCCATCGAAACCAGGTTCCGCGGATCGGCCTGGGTCAGGTGCGGACCCTGCGCGCCCGCAGCGGTTCGGGTGTGCCGGGCGGGCACAACAGCTGATTCCCCGGACGAGCGGCGCAGACCAGTGCTGCAAACCCTGCCTCCAGGCCCCCGAACCACCTTCGCGTCGGACATCACAGCGCCGGTGCACCGCGACGTACTCTCGCCTGCGGCGATGTGCGCGGGGACGCGAGGCCGGGGCCGGTAGCGGCCGGCCGCGGCAACCCGTCGGCGGTGGTCCGGGCGGGGAATCAGGGAGATGATCGGAGGTGGCAGCTTCCGAAGGGAGCCCCCTGATGTCCACCGACGAGGACCCGTTCGCGGCCGTTGCCCCGCCCGCTCCGGCCTTGCGGATCACTCCCCGCGAGACGCCGATCCCCTCGTTGATCATCCGCCTGGAGGGAGAGGTGACCCAGGACGAGCGAGCTGTGCTGGAGCAGGCCCTGGAAGAGGCCGTGGCGGCGGGCCCGGCGCTCCTGGTCGTGGACCTCACCCCGCTCGTATTCTGCAGCTCGGCATGCCTCAACGCCCTCCTCCGGGCCCGCCTGGCCGCCGAGGAGGCAGGGGTCTGGCTCGTCCTGGCCGGACCTGGGCCGCAGCTGCGGCAACTGCTGGACATCACCGGCACCGACCGGGTCTTCACCGTCCGCCCCAGCCTGCAGGCCGTCATCGGCCCGCACCACAACCGGACCGGGTAGGCGACGGCCACGACCGGGACCTGGCGCTGCGCGATCACCCTGCCCTGACCACCTCCGGCACGTCATCACGGGCTCCGTCGTTCCGGACCCCTGCCCCGGGTCGTCGGCCAGTCGCGGGGGGACGGTGTTCGCGGGTTGCGGGTCGTGGCGGTGCTTTCCGCGGTGGCGTCGTAGCCCTCCTGCGCCGAGCCGGTGTCGGGATGCTGCGGGTCGGGCTCGCCCTGGGGGTCGACGTGGTCGGAAGCGCGGTCGCCGTACGAGCGGTCGGCAGGGGGTCTGCCCACGGCGGTGGACTGCTCGCTGCGGTGCTCGTGCCGGGTGTTCCGGCCTGCCATGGGAACTCCCATCGGTCGAAGGGGCAGCACCCCGGTCCGCCTGCAAGGAGGAAGTCGTCAGCTGTCCGAGGCGGGAATGTCGGCCCAGACGGTCTTGCCGGGCCCGTCCGGCCGGTGGCCCCAGTCGGAGGTCAGCCGGCCCACGATGAACAGCCCGTGCCCGTGCACCGCCTCGGCGCGGTGCGGGCGCGGCCGCGGCGGATCGGGCAGCGGGTCCGTCACCGAGATCCGCAGCCGCCCGCCGTCCTGTTCGAGGTCCATGTGCAGTGGGCCCGGGGTGTGTTGAACGGCGTTGGCAAGGAGCTCGGCCGCGACGAGGAGGATGTCGAGGGCGGCGGGCCGGCCGGTCAGGTGCCAGTCGGCGAGGGTCTGACGCAGGGTGTCGATGCCCAGGGCGGTGCCGTCGCCGGGCCGGAAATCCACCCGGCGGTGGCGCACGATACCGGCAGCCGAAGTGGACATGGGCGACACCCCGAGTCGGAAACAGTGGTCCGACCTTGGCGTCTTCCCGGGATCCTTCCGACTACACCTGCCCGGCCTCGCGGGCCGCGCGGGCCTGATCGGTGCTGGCGTACACCGGGAACAGCGCATCCGCCTCGGTCACTTGCAGCACCCGGCGCACACCCGCGCTCGGTGCGATCAACACCAGCGGTACGTCCCGCCCAGCAGCGGTGCGGCGGACGGTCAGCAGCATGTTCAGGCCCGTCGAAGTGAACAGGTCCACCTCGGACAGGTTGGCGGCCGGCATGGCCGGTGCCCCGTCGAGGGCCGCCTCCAGCGCCCCGGCCATGACGGCCACGTTCTCCGGCAGCACATCGCCGACGAACGTGCAGACCGCCGTCGTCCCCACCCAGCTCGTACTCGTCTTCAGGGTCGGAACGGTCACGGAAGCCACCTCCGGGCGACGACGGCCACAGCCCGCCAACACGTCATCCGCGAAGCTCCTGGTCGCTGACCGAGAATGGCGACGTCCGGCACCGGCAGGACAGCACGCCCCACCGGCTACCACCACGCTGCGCCGCCACCGGTCGGATCAGACCGGCGATGCTCCACGGCATCGGCGGGCGCTTCGGCCGGCGGCCGAGGTGCCGGGCGCGCCGGCCCTCCTGCGCCGTGACGTGCTGGAACGTGCACAGCGGGGTCCGCGCGGGCACGGTGGTCGCGGACCCGGCCGATCCCGAGCCGGGCGGTGTTCGGGAGGAACGCCGCTAGGCCGGGTCGGTGAGCATCACCACGAGGCCGTCGCGGCCTGCGGTGCGCAGGTGGCGCAGCTGGCGGGCGGCGCCGTTGCCTTCCCGCAGCAGGCGCTCCAGCGCGGGGACGATGTGACGGCGGTCCGTCTTCTCGATCACTGGTTCGATGTGGTCCAGGAGGGCGGCTGCCGCGTCGCAGGTTTTGGACAGGCGGCCGGAGAGGGGGTCGAACACGGTGCTCGAGCAGCCGTGCCGGGCGCTGTGCCACACGGCGGCCGCGAGGGTCTCCTGCCGAACGGGCGTGTTGTTCGGCTCGGCCTTGGCGTCGGTGAGGGCCCGGGCGGCGAGGGCGCGTACGACGCCGGCGAGCATCACCGCCTCGTCGGGCCGCAGCTGGACGTCCATGGCGCGGATCTCGACGGTCGGGAAGTGCTCGGACAGGCGGATGTGCCAGTAGATCTGCCCGAGGTCCCGGATCAGCTCACCGTCGACGAGCGCCCGGGTTCGCCGGTCGTAGTCGTCGGCGTCGACGAAGAAGGGCGGTGGCCCGCTGACGGGCCAGCGGCCGAAGACGACGGTACGCCAGCTCGCGAACCCGGTGTCCGTGTTCTGCCACAGCGGTGAATTCGCCGCGAGCGCGATCAGCAGGGGCAGCCAGGGGCGCAGCCCGTTCATCACGACGATGCCGGCGTCACGGTCGGGGATGCCGAGGTGGACGTGCATGCCCGTGATCAGCTGCTGGTCGGTGAGCAGCCGGGTGTCGGCGTGCATGGAGCGGTAGCGGGCGGTGTCGGTCACCGGGACAGGCAGGCGATCGGTGAACGGTGCCGCACCGCACGCGGCCAGTCGGCAGCCCTCCTGCCGGGCGGCCTCGCCGAGGGCCTGCCGCATGCGCAGCAGGTGCCGGCCCGCTTGCTCCAGGTCCTGGCAGACGGGGGTGGCGACCTCCAGCTGTGCTTGGAGCAGTTCTCGCTGGACCTCGCCGCGCTTCAGCTCGGGTCGGAGGCGCGCCGCCCGGCGCACCTGGGCGGCACGGGCCACCGGGACGCCGCTGGCAGGGTCGAGCAGAAGGTACTCCTCTTCGATGCCGATGGTCAGCATGCCGAGCGGGTACCCATGTTCGGCGCGCGCATGCGGCAGTCGCAGCGCGCGCACCACCCTGGGGCAGGCCTGCCCGGCCGGGCGTTCGAGCACGGCTGCCCGTCCGCAGCGGTACGTCAGGTGGTCGTGCCGATCTCCGAGCGGTCTCACCTGCGGGCGGTTTGATCGCGGCTCCAGCGGTTAGCCGCGTTTCACGGGGCCTCTCCGGCGTCCGAGAGGCCAGGGCAGCGCGCTGTGGAGGAGCTGGGCGATGAAGGTCTCCGACCGTGTCCTGGAGCGGCTGCGCGAGTGGGAGGTGGAGTACGTCTTCGCCTTCCCCGGGGACGGGATCAACGGGCTGCTTGCCGCCTGGGGTCGCGCTGACGACCGACCGCGGTTCATCCAGGCCCGGCACGAGGAGATGGCCGCATTCGAAGCGGTCGGGTACGCGAAGTTCTCCGGGCGGACCGGGGTCTGCGCGGCAACCTCGGGGCCGGGCGCGATCCACCTGCTGAACGGGCTGTACGACGCGAAACTCGACCACGTCCCGGTGGTGGCGATCGTCGGCCAGACCGACCGCAGTGCGATGGGCGGGTCCTACCAGCAGGAGGTCGACCTGGCCGGCCTGTTCAAGGACGTGGCCTCGGAGTTCTGTGAGATGGTCACCGTTCCCGCCCAGCTTCCGAACGTTCTGGACCGCGCGATGCGGATCGCCGCCACGCGGCGCACCGTCACTGCGGTGATCATTCCGGCCGACGTGCAGGAACTCGAGTACGAGCCGCCTGCGCACGCGTTCAAGCAGGTCCCCTCCAGTCTCGGCGTGCCCCACTTCGCCCCGGTCCCGTCCCAGGAGGACCTGGCGAGGGCGGCGGAGATCCTCAACGCGGGCGAGAAGGTGGCGATGTTGATCGGGCAGGGCGCCCGGCACGCCAGGCCCGAGGTCGAGCAGACGGCCGAATTGCTCGGCGCCGGTGTGGCGAAGGCCCTGCTCGGCAAGGACGCCCTGCCGGATACCCTGCCGTACGTGACCGGGTCGATCGGCCTGCTCGGCACTCGCCCGTCCTACGAGATGATGCGCGACTGCGACACGCTCCTCGTGGTGGGCTCCAGCTTTCCCTACACGCAGTTCCTGCCCGAGTTCGACCAGGCGCGGGCCGTGCAGATCGACTTGGACCCGTCCATGGTGGGCTTGCGCTACCCGTTCGAAGTCAATCTCGTCGGCGACGCGGGCGAGACGCTGCGCCGGCTGCTCCCACTGCTGGAGCGCAAGGCGGACGGCGTGTGGCGCAAGGCGGTCGAGGACAACGTGGCGCGCTGGTGGGAGGTGATGCAGCGCCGCGCCGAGGTGTCCGCGGACCCGATCAACCCCGAGTACGTGGTCCATACCCTCGACGCGCTGCTGCCCGACGACACGATCCTGGCGGCGGACTCCGGCTCGTCCGCGAACTGGTACGCCAGGCACCTGCGTTTCCGTGGCGGGATGCGCGGCTCGCTGTCGGGGACTCTGGCGACGATGGGACCGGGGGTGCCGTACGTGATCGGTGCGAAGTTCGCGCATCCCGATCGGCCGGCCGTCGCGCTCGTGGGCGACGGAGCCATGCAGATGAACGGCCTCGCGGAGCTGATCACCGCCGCGAAGTACTACGGGGAGTGGGCCGACCCGCGCCTGGTGGTCGCGGTGCTGAACAACCACGACCTGAATCAGGTCACCTGGGAGATGCGCGCAATGCAGAGCGCCCCTCAGTTCGAGGCGTCGCAGAGCCTGCCCGACGTCCGGTACGCCGACATCGCTCGGTCGTTCGGCCTCGACGGGGTGCGGGTGGAGCAGCCGGAGGACGTGGAGCCGGCGTGGCGTCAGGCGCTGGCGGCGGACAGGCCGTTCGTCATCGACTTCCGCACCGACCCGGCCGTGCCGCCGATCCCGCCGCACGCCACCTGGGACCAGATCAAGGCCGCGACCCTGTCCGTGCTCAAGGGGGACAGCGACCGACGCTCCGTCGTACGGCAAGGGGTGAAGGCCAAGCTCCAGGAGTTCCTGTCCGGCAACGGTGGGGGCTGACCCATGCCCGGCAGCCGGCAGGCGGAGGGCGATCTCGCGGGGCTCGAGAATGCGCTGCGGGCCGCGGTGGACGGTGAGGTCCGCTTCGATCCGGGCAGCCGCGGCGCGTACGCGACCGACGGTTCGAACTACCGTCAGGTCCCGATCGGCGTGGTGGTGCCCCGCACCGTGGCGGACGGCGCGGCGGCGGTCTCCCCGTGTGTGCCCGGTTCGGCGCTCCGGTTCTCTCACGCGGGGGCGGTACGAGCCTTGGTGGGCAGTGCACCAACGAGGCGGTGGTCATCGACTGGACCACGTACTGCCACCGGCTGGTCTCGGTGGACCCGCAGGCGCGGACCTGCGTGGTGGAGCCCGGCATCGTGCTGGACGAGCTCAACCGTCAGCTGGCTCCGCACGGGCTGAAGTTCGGGCCGAAGCCGTCCACGCACAGCCACTGCTCGCTGGGCGGGATGATCGGCAACAACAGCTGCGGGGCATCGGCCCAGGCCTACGGCAAGACCGTCGACAACGTCCGCCGCCTGGAGGTCCTCACCTACGGGGGTGTCCGGTTCTGGGCCGGACCGACGGACCGGGCGCGGTTCGAACAGATCATGGCCGACGGCGGCGCGCGCGCCCTGCTGTACCGGGGCCTCAAGGACGCCGGGTTCCGGGTCGCCGTGCCGAGCGGGCCGGTGTGCTGCGGTCTGACGTGGGTCTCCACCGGCCAGCTCGGCACCGCCCGCCGGGTCCTGAAGCACACGACGCGGGCGCTGCGGCCGTGGCTGGAGGCCGGCACGCCGATCATCGGGCTCGAGCCCTCCTGCACCGCGGTCTTCCGCAGCGACGCACCCGACCTGCTGGCCGGCGACCAGGACATCGTGCGTTTGGCGGCGCAGCTGCGGACCTTCGCCGAACAGCTCGTCAACCACGCCCCCGCCGGCTGGCGACCCCCGCCGGTCGGCCGGGCGGCCACGGTGCAGACGCACTGCCACCAGCACGCCGTCCTGGGCGCCGACCCGGATCGGGAGCTGATGCGCCGCGTCGGTCTGCGACGCCCGCCTGGAGGTGGAGCTGAACCTGGCGGCCGGCTTCGGCGCCCACCCGCTCCAGGATGTGCGCCGCGGTGACCGGGGCCGGTGGACGGGCCGCGCCGGCCATCTGTACGTGCGGTGGAGTGGGGCGCCGGATGCCCATCACGACGGCACCGCGCTGCGCACCGTGGTGAGCCTGTCGGCAGGGGCACACCACGATCTGGTGCTGGAGGTCTCCGACCGGCCGCTGCCGGAACCGGAGCCGGCCGATGCGCCGTGGCGGGTCACCGAGACCCGGTGGGCCGCGTGTGTGCCCGACCTCGCCGGCACCCTGGGCCGACGCGACGCCCGGCACGCGTACGCGGTCATGACCGGCCTGACCTCTCCGGACGGTGGCACGGTGGCCGCGGCCACGACCAGCCTGCCGGAGCGGGCCGAGCAGGGCCGCAACTACGACTACCGGTACGTGTGGATCCGCGACCAGGCCTACGTCGGCCAGGCCGCCGCGGCCGCCGGCGGGCACCGGCTGCTGGACGACTCGGTGCGATACGTCACTGCGCGCCTGCTCGAGCACGGCCCCGGCCTCGCCCCCGCCTACACGCCCGCCGGGCGGGCAGTGCCCGACCAGCGGGCCCTGGACCTGCCCGGCTACCCGGGCGGCTTCGACATCATCGGCAACCGCGCCAACCGCCAGTTCCAGCTCGACGTCTTCGGCGAGAGTCTGCTGCTCCTGGCCGCAGCAGCACGCCATGACCGGCTCGACGCGGACGGCTGGCGGGCGGCGCTGATCGCCGCCGACGCGATCGCCACCCGCCACCGCGAGAAGGACGCCGGGATCTGGGAGCTGCACGACGATCACTGGGCACACAGCCGGCTCACCTGCGCGGCAGGCCTGCGCGCCATCGCCCGAGCAGCCCCACGCCCCTGGGGCGGCAGGGCGGGCGGTTGGGAGGCGCTCGCGGACCGCATCGTCGCCGAGACCTCGGCCGACTGCCTGCACCGCACGGGCCGGTGGCAGCGCTCGCCGACCGACACAGGTGTGGATGCCGCCCTCCTGATGCCGGCCATCCGCCGCGCCGTACCAGCCGATGATCCCCGCACCACGATCACCCTGGCGACGGTGCGCGCGGACCTCGCCGTGGACCACTACGTCTACCGGTTCCGCCACGACCGGCGGCCCCTGCAGGACGCCGAAGGGGCGTTCCTGCTGTGCGGCTTCGCCGTCGCCCTGGCCGAGCACTAGCGGCACCACGACGTCGAGGCGGCGCGCTGGTTCGAACGCAACCGCGCCTCGTGCGGACCGGCGGGTCTGTACGCAGAGGAGTTCGACGTCGCCCAGCGCCAGCTGCGCGGCAACCTGCCGCAGGCCTTCGTCCACGCGATGATGCTCGAGACCGCGGCCCGACTCACACCCGGCGCGGCGCCGGCCTGACGACACTGCGGCCTGCGGCCGAGTTCGCCGACCGCTGCGCCTCGGCCCCCGGTCCGGCAGCGGTCTTCCGCCCGCACCACACACCTACCGCGCATTCGCCGCGCTCATCCGGCTCCTCTCGGCAGAAGCAACGGCGCGGCGTTCTGGCCGTGCCCAGTGGCGCCTCCGGGCGCGTCGGAGCTCGTCCCGCGGCAGGGTCCATTTCGGACGCTTTATTCCGTTTGGGGATTGCATTGTCGGGCAGCCGATCGGCGGCGGGTAAGGCCCGTACCGGCCTCCGCCCCTGGCCGCCGTTCGGAAGGAGCACCGGCATGACCGTCAATCCCGGACCGCCCGAAGGACGCCCCCGAGCGCCACTGGTCACCGAGACCCCCGACCCGGGTCCTCCCGCCCCGGACGGGCGCGACGCCAAGGACGCCGCGCTGGACGCCGCCCGGGCCCTCGACCCGAGCGGGCCGCTCACCACCGACCAGGGCGTGCGCGTCGACGACACCGACAACTCGCTGACCGTCGGAGAGCGCGGCCCCACGCTGCTGGAGGACTTCCAGCTGCGGGAGAAACTGACCCACTTCGACCACGAGCGCATCCCCGAGCGGGTGGTCCATGCCCGAGGCGCCGGCGCCTACGGCTTCTTCGAGCCGTACGAGTCGCTGGCCGAGTACAGCTGCGCGGACTTCCTCCAGGAGCCGGGGCGCCGCACGCCGGTGTTCGTGCGCTTCTCGACCGTTCAGGGGCCTCGCGGCTCGGCCGACACGGTGCGCGACGTGCGCGGCTTCGCCACGAAGTTCTACACCCGCCACGGCAACTACGACCTGGTCGGCAACAACATGCCGGTGTTCTTCATCCAGGACGCGATCAAGTTCCCCGACTTCGTGCACGCGGTGAAGATGGAACCCCGCAACGAGATCCCCACCGGCGGCTCCGCCCACGACACGTTCTGGGACTTCTGCTCGCTGCAACCGGAGTCCACCCACATGCTGATGTGGGTGATGTCCGACCGGGCGATCCCGCGCAGCTACCGGATGATGCAGGGCTTCGGCGTGCACACCTTCCGTCTGGTGGACGCCGCCGGCCGTGGCACCTTCGTCAAGTTCCACTGGAAGCCGAAGCTCGGCACCTACTCGCAGGTCTGGGACGAGGCGCAGCTCACCGCCGGACGCGACCCCGATTTCCACCGCCGCGACCTGTGGGAGGCCATCGAGGCAGGCGACTTTCCCGAGTGGGAACTGGGCGTGCAGCTGATCCCCGAGCAGGACGAGTTCTCGTTCCCGTTCGATCTGCTGGACCCGACGAAGATCGTCCCGGAGGAAATGGTGCCGGTGCGGCCGGTGGGGCGCATGGTGCTGGACCGCAACCCGCAGAACTTCTTCGCCGAGACCGAACAGGTCGCCTTCCACACCGCCAACGTCGTGCCGGGCATCGACTTCACCAACGACCCGCTGCTCCAGGGCCGCAACTTCTCCTACCTGGACACCCAGCTGATCCGCCTGGGCGGCCCCAACTTCTCCCAACTGCCGGTCAACCGCCCGCTCGCCGAGGTGCGTACCAACCACCGCGACGGCCACGGCCAGCACACGGTCCACTCCGGCGCCGGCTATGCGCCGAACTCGGTCGGCGGCGGCTGCCCGTTCACCCCGGGCGGCGACCGCCTGCCCGAGGCGGTGTTCGAGCACTATCAGGAGCGCGTCGACGGCGCCGCGATCCGCCGGCGCAGCCCCAGCTTCGCCGACCACTACAGCCAGGCCGCGCTGTTCTGGCGCAGCATGGCCCCCTGGGAGCAGGAGCACATCACCGCCGCGTTCTCCTTCGAGCTCGGCAAGGTCGGGGACCGGACGGTGCGGCGCCGGATGATCACCAACCTGACCCGCGTGAGTCAGGAGCTGGCCGTGGAGGTCGCCCGCCGCATCGGCGAACCCGAACCGTCCCCCGCGGACGGCGGCGACACGGCCGATGCGGGCGGGGTCCGGGTGTCGCCCGCGCTGAGCCTGGAGAACCAGCGCGGCGAGGGCATCGCCACCCGCAGGATCGCCGTCCTGGTGGCGGACGGCGTCGACGCCCCCCAGGTGCGGACCGCGCAGGCCCGTCTGCAGGCCGAGGGCGCCACGGCGGAGACCCTCGCCCCGCACGGCGGGAGCGTGTCGGGCCGCGACGCGCAGGACCTCACGGTCGACCGGGCCATGGCGACCACGGCCTCGGTGCTGTACGACGCCGTGGTGGTGCCCGACGGCACGGCCGCGCTCGCCGCCGATCCCGATGCCGTGCGCTTCGTCAGCGAGGCCCTGCGGCACGGCAAACCCGTGGCCGTCCTCGGGTCGGGAGTCGCGCTGTACGAGGCCGGAGCCGGGGGCCGGCCGGAGGACGCGGCCGGGGTCGCAGTGTGTGGCACAGGCCAGGACGCCGACGCCCCGTTCTGGGACCGGTTCGTCGCATTGACCGGTCGCCACCGGTTCCCGGACCGCTGACACGAGGGAGGCGTGCGGTCCCGCAGGAGACCGGGATGCCGCGACCGACCGAGAAGCTGTGTCCGTCGACCGCGAGCCCTCGCACCTCGGCGCATCGCGGTCATTGCCCGGCACATGGTCGAGGAGCTCGGGATGGCATGCGCATCTGTCCGACGCCACGGTCTGCCGGGTGCCACCGCGCTGCCGCCGGGCCCGTTTGCCGCGTCGCTTCCGGGAAAGCCGCACAGCATGGATGTGGAATCCGTACCGCGCACCGTCGTGATCACCGGGGCCAGCGGCGGCATCGGCCGGGCCTGCGCCCTCGCGTTCGCCGCCCGCGGGGACCGTCTCGGGCTGATCGCCCGCGGCCGCGCCGGACTGGAGGCGGCGGTGCGCGAAGCCGAGCGGGCGGGCGCCGCCACGGCCATCGGCATCGAGGCGGACGTCGCCGACGCCGAAGCAATGGAGGCCGCCGCCACCAGGGTGGAGGAGGAACTCGGTCCGATCGAGGTGTGGGTCAACGACGCGTTCGCCTCCGTCTTCGCGCCGTTCATCGAGATCACCCCCGAGGAGTTCCGGCGCGTCACCGAGGTCACCTACCTCGGCTACGTGTACGCCACGCAAGCAGCCCTCACGAGGATGCTGCGCCGCGACGCGGGGGTGATCGTGCAGGTCGGCTCGGCCATCGCCTACCGCGGGATCCCGCTGCAGAGCGCCTACAGCGGCGCCAAGCACGCCATCCAGGGCTTCAACGAGGCCCTGCGGTGCGAACTGCTCGCCTCGGGCTCGCGGGTGCGCACGACGATGGTGCAGATGCCGGCGGTGAACACCCCGCAGTTCGACTGGGTGCGCTCGCGCCTGCCCGAGGGCGCTCAGCCGGTGCCGCCGATCTACCAGCCCGAGGTCGCCGCCCGCGCCGTGCTGTTCGCGGCCGACCACCCGAGGCGGCGCGAGTACTGGGTCGGCGCCAGCACCGTGGCCACGCTGGTGGCGAACGCGATCGCGCCCGGGTTGCTGGACCGCTACCTGGCCCGCACCGGGTTCGACTCCCAACAGGACGGGCGCTCGCGCAGCGCCGGCGAGCCGGACAACCTGTTCGCCCCGGTGGACGAGGGCCGGGACTTCGGCGCACACGGCCGCTTCGACGACCGAGCCCGCGCACACAGCGGCCAGCAGCGGACGGTGCACGCACTCGGGGCGCTCACCGACGCGCTCCGGGGCGCGGCCAGGCGGGTGGCCACGGGTGTGCCCGCCACCGGCGCCGGGCGTCTTTCACGGATGCGGGGTACCTGCGCCTCGCAGCCCCGGAACAGGAGGGTGTGACCATGCCTCGCGGATCGAGTCCCAAGCGGGAACGGCAGTACGAGCACATCAAGGACAGCGAGCTGGAGCGCGGCGCGAGCCGGAAACGCGCCGAGGAGATCGCGGCCCGCACCGTGAACAAGGAACGCGCCCGGCACGGAGAGTCGAAGACCGCCAGCCGCAGCTCGGTGGAGGACATGTCCTCCTCCGAGCGGGGAGGACAGCGCTCCCACAGCGGCTCCCAGGGCCGCACGAAGGAGCAGTTGTACAACGAGGCCAAGCAGCGGGGCATCCACGGCCGCTCGAAGATGAACAAGAAGGACCTCGAAAAGGCCCTCGGCCGATAGCCGGCAGTAGTCCACGGACTCCCGCCCCGCGGGGCCGGCGCGCGAGCCCTTGAGGGCCGCCCGGCCCGCCGGAGTCCCGGGCAGCACGGGGCCGGTGGAAGCACCCCGGCCGGCAGACCGAGCGGCCCGGCCGCGGGCCGGTGCCGCCGCAGCCGTTCGACCGACCGCGCCCGGGCCTGAACACCGCAGGTCCTACAGGCGTTCCTCCATGCCGACGGCCGCCTTCAGATCCTCGTACGCCTGCCCGCCGCTTGCCGTCCTGCTGCTCGAGCATCGCCCGGGCAATCGCATCGAGCTTGCGCTGGATGGCGTGCTCCGCCCGCCGCTCGGAGTTCTTCAGCATCGCCAGCAGCAGCAGGGTCACCGCCCCCATGGAGTCGCCGATCAACACCTGCCACTGGGCGGCCAGCCCAGCGACATGCACCGCCACCAACCCGGCCACCAGCCACAGGCACAGCACGGCGAACAGCGGCGAGCTGGTGAAGTTCGACGCCAGCTCCGCGAACGCCTCGAACCGCCCCCGCCTTCCGTCCTCGCGCTTACGCGCGGGATGCTGAAACGTCATACCGTCACACCCTCTCCGCCCGGACCGCGCCGACGGCGCACCCGTACTGTCCGGCGGCGAACGCCCCCGAGGGCGCACGCCCACGCCCGGGAAGAGGGGCGCTACCGACCACACCCGGACCCAGAAGGGCCCGCCCCGCTCTCGGCGACCGGCGCGGCGGATCGGCAGTTCCCCCTCAACCGCCCGGGATCCGCGAGGACGGCGCCGAAGCGGAACGGCAGCACGGCCGTGCCCCGGCCGGCGACCGCGTCGAGGACGCCCGCGTGCACCCGCAGGTCCCACGCGGTGCCGAGCGGCCGGCACGAGGTCGAGCCGGTTGACGGCCTCGGCGAAGCGCAGGTAGGTATCGACACCGGCGACGACGACCCGGGCGTCGATCGTGAGCAGCTCGACCCCGATCAGGGAGACCCGGACGAAGGCGTCGACGACCAGGCCCTTGTCGAGGATCAGGTCGAGCGCCTCCACCAGGTCGCCGGAGGACGGCCGCTCCAGTCGGCGGGCCGGTCCGGCTCCCGGCGGTCCGGCGGTCGTGGTCACGACGGCTCACCTGCTCCGTGCGGGAGTGCGCCGCCGGGAGCGCGGGGCGGGCTCGTCCTCGGACTCGTCGTCGGGCTCGGACTCGTCGTCCTCCTCGGCATAGGCGTCGTCGTCCCGGGGTTCGTCCTCCTCGTAGGCGCCCTCGCCGTCCTCGTACTCGTCGTCCTCGTACTCGTCGTCCGGCTCGTCGGGTTCCTCGTCGCCGGCGCCGGCCTCAGGCTCGACCTCGTCCCACTCGTCCTCCGGGCCTTCGTCGTCGTACTCGTCCTCCTCGCCACGGTCGTCCTGGTCGTCCTGCTCCTCGTCCCCGCCCTCGGCCCGGTCTTCGTCCTCGTAGGCGTCGTCGCCCTCGAACTCGTCACCGTCCTCCTCGGCGCCCTGCTCGTCTCGGGCCTCCTCCCTCTTTCAACGCGTCCTCGTGGGACTTCACGACCTTGCCGTCGCGGATCTCGCCGCGCCAGCCCTCGACGCCCTCCTGGTCGAGGATGGTGTGCGTCATGACGTGGCGCCGGAAGTGCTTGAGTTCCAGGCGGGCGCGACGGCCCTGGGCACGCCAGATGTTGCCGGTTTTCTCGAACAGTCCCTGCGGGTGGTACTCCAGCACCACCAGGATCCTGGTCAGGTTGGGCGCCAGCTCGTGAAACGTCACCGCACCGTCCACATGGCCCTTCTGGCCCTTGGAGCGCCAGACGATCGTCTCGTCCGGGAGATGGTCGACTCGCTTCCCCCGGTGACCACTGGCGGCCACTCTCCACACGCTTGCTGATGGCCACCCCGCCTACCCGGGAGGCTCCGGTCCAAACCGCTCGCGGTGACCCTCCGAGGTCGAGAACGGCCGGCGGATGCCCACCGCCGGACGTGCTCCGACGGCCATCACCCGAGCCCAACAGCGCCGCCCCGTCCCGGGCGTGGTTCGAGAGCCCCCAAAAAGTACGGCAGCGGCCGCGGCAGCCGCCCAGCCGCCCTCATCACCCCGCTACAACGTCGTCACCCTCGTCGAACCGGCCGCCCGCACGGGCGTGCATCGGTCGCGGCAGGGCCTCGCACGGTCCGTTCGCAGGAGGACGTGCGGCCCCGTCGGAGCGGGGTGGACGGGCGCCGGTCAGACCACGGCCGGAAGCCGGGCCTGGAGACGGCCCGCCGCGTCGATGCGGGTCAGGAAGCACGGCTGCGGGGCGGTGGCCGGGCCGCCCACGTTCCAGCCGTCGGACAGCCGGAAGACGCTTCCGTGCCACGGGCAGGTCACGCAGCCGTCGGCGATCCGGCCCTCCGACAGCGGTCCCGAGGAGTGGCTGCAGCGGTCGGCCAGGACGTGGAACTCGCCCTCCGCGCCGCGCACCACCATCACCGGTACCTCGCCGATCATCCGGCGCACGGCCCCGTCCCGGACGAAGTCGTCGGCCGCCCCGAGGTCGTGCCATTCCGGGCCGACCAGTTCCGGAACCGGCTCCGCCTTGTTGGTCCCCGCCGACTGCCGGTAGGCGAGGTGGCCGCCGAGGGCGGCACCGACGGACACCGCGGCCAGGCCGCCCAGGCCGAGGGCACGCCCCGCCCGGTGGCAGCCGCGGCTCCGGGCCACCCAGGAGGCGCCCTGGAGAAGAACGGCCAGCCCCGTCGCGGTGGCGTGGACCACCCCGGTGCGCAGCTGCTGCTTCGGCTGCTCGGCCCAGTCCACCCAGCCGCTCAGCGCCGTCGGGGCGGCCGCGAGCACACCGATGGCGGTGAGCAGCCTGGCCGGCCGCTCCGCGCCGCCCGCGAGATCGAGGACGGCGGCCGACAGCCAGGTACCGAGCGGGATCTGCACCAGGGCCGGGTGGAGCGGGTGGCCGATCGGCAGGCCGTGCAGGACGTCCCGGACCGGTCCGAGCGGAAGTCCGCGGACGGCCCGCTGCAGCGGCTCGGCCACGTGGTCGAGCGCGGTGGCACGGCCCACGGCGTCGAGGGTCTTCAGAAGGTGCTCGCCGGAACCGGGCGCGCCGCAGGTGTCAGGGATCGCCATGGTGCCCACCGTGGCCGAGCGGAGCGCCGGGCGCGAGGCGGGTGCGCCGATCGGTGGTCGGCGTCGGCGTGTCGTGGTCCGGCCGAGCCGGGTGGCGGGCTCGGCCGCCCTGCTGTCGGTTCACCGCCTGCCCGTCTCCGTCGCCGCACCGGCGTTCGGTCGGGGCGCTGGACGGGCCGGCCGCGCGGACGAGCCGATTGCCCCGGCAGCGCCTCCCGTTCGGCTACGCGCGCCGGCCCCGAGCGCCGCCAGACCGTCGATCAGGGTGCCGAGCGCCGCGAGCGCGGCACGCTCCCGGACGACCACCTCGGTGCGCCCGGCCGACGCCCGCCCCGAGGGCAGGGGAAGCAGGAGCTCCTCGATGGACATGGCGACCTCCACATGACGTCCACCCCCGTCCCTGACGCTGCGGCGCGCCCGCGCGCCCGCCCCCGCGGGCCCGCGCCGGAGCGCCGCGC
>NZ_JBHWBW010000018.1:18456-36324 GCF_042735675.1 Kitasatospora sp. NPDC059571 | reverse complement strand
CAGGTGCTCGGCTTCGTCCGGGCCGGCCTCGGCCCCGCCGGCGTGCCCCGCCAGGGCGCGGCCCCGGCGGGGCGTCGCGCCGCCCCCGGGCCCCGGCGCGGCCGCCCACCGCCGGGGTCGGGGCTGACCGCGCCCCCCCGCGGACGTCACGGCGGCGGATCAGCCGAGCGTCCACCGCTGGAGCGCCGAGCCGGTGTCCGCCTGCTGCGTCACCGGTGCGCCGTCCGCGGAGGACGCGGTGGTGAGCAGCAGACCGCTGCGGACGGAGGCCACCGTGTAGGTGCCGCCGGCCAGCCGGGTGAGGATCCAGTGCTGGTTGCTGCCGCCCGTGCAGGGCCACTGGATCACCTGGGCGCCCGCGGCGGTGGAGCCGCCGCTGACGTCGGCGCAGAGCCCGGACTCCCTGCCGACCAGCTGGTACGAGCCGTCGGACTGGCGGGTGAACTGCCAGGCCTGGTTGGCGCCGCCGTTGGCCGTCCAGGTGATGAGCCGGGTGCCGCCGCTCGTGCTGTGGTCGGGCACGTCCAGGGCGCGGCCGCCGGTGGTGAGGGTGTGCGTGCCGTCCAGGCCGGTGCCGGCCGCGACCGTCCAGGCGAACGAGGCCGTGCCCGTGGCGGCCCCGGCGGCGGCCGTGACGGTGGCGCTGCCGCCGCCCGTGGTGGTGGGTGTGCCGGTGATCCGACCGGTCGCGGGGTCGATGGCCAGGCCCGCGGGCAGGCCGGCGGCCTGGTAGGAGACCGCCGCTCCGGTCGAGGAGGTGGCGGTGGCGCGGAGGTCCACCGCCGTGCCCCGGGTCCAGGCCTGGTCGGCGATCGGTGCCACCGTCACGGTGCCGCCGACCGTGCCGGTGGCGGTCACGGTGAGGGTCTGCTCGGCGGCGGAGCGGGTGCCGCCGACGGTGCTGCCGGTGGTGTTCGTCCAGGACCGCAGCGGGGTGGTCTCGGCCGTCCGGCCGGCCTCGCCGGACATCCCGATCACCAGGCCGCTGTACCGGTTGACCAGGCGGTGGGCGCCGGTCGGTGCACCGGATGCGGACACCGCCGGGACGACGAACCACTGCTGGCCGACGGTCGGGCCGCCCGCGCCGGGAGCGCCCACGGTCGGCGCGGCCGCCCACGCCCGGCCCGCCGTCCGGGTGGAGTCGACGCCGAGCAGCTGCCCGTCGGCGGCGCTGACGATGCGGTAGGAGCCGTCACCGTTGCCGGCGAAGACCCATGACTCGAGCGCCGAGCCGGTGGCGGCCGCGAGCGAGGTGGTCGCCGCGCTCCCGGCCGCGGCCCGGGCCAGCACCCGGCCGCCGCCGCTGCTGATCCGATAGGTCCTGGCCGGGTCGAACGGCGCCGCGCCGGGCGCCGACGAGTCGACCGTGATGTCGGCGAACTCCCCGTCGGAGGAGGCGCAGGCGATCGAGCAGTACGAGCGGAAGGTGCGGCCGACGACGGCGGAGCCCGTCCGGCTCGCCCCGTCGAGGAACCACCGGTACCAGGAGCCCGAGGTGTAGCTGCCGGAGTCGCCCGCCGGGCGCCACCGCTGGGTGGCGAGGTCGTCGGTGACGTAGAACCTCTGGGGTGCGGTGCCGGAGACCACCTCGGGCTCGCCGATGTACTTCCCCAGGTAGGCGTCGTAGGCGATGTTCATGATGAACAGGTCTGACTTCGCGGGCAGTTGGCCGGCCGCTACCTGCTGGTTGACGCTGCCGGTGTTCGCCGGGTCGTAGTCGTCGGCGACCGGCGTGTAGCCGCTGGGGGCGGCATCGGTCGCGGGCACCATGTTGCTCTCCAGGCCGCCCACGCCGGGCTGCGTCCACGCCCCGTCGTACCACTTGGACCACGAGCCGGCCGCCATCTTGCCCGAGATGGGCGCGCGGGCGACGTGCGCCAGGCCGCCGGTGCTGCCGCCGACCCCGGACTTGGGGACGATCCGGGAGCCGTAGTAGACGTAGAAGTAGCCCGAGGCGGTGTCGACGAACAGCCGCTGGTCGCCGTCGCCGTAGTCGTAGGTCTGGTTCGGGAAGGCCGCGGTGTCGTTGCGGGTGGTGCTGTACGGCGAGGTGATGGCGTGGCCCTTGATCGACCAGGTGCGGCCCTGGTCGGTGGAGACCGCGTAGTCGATCGCGTCGTAGTGCAGGCCGTCGCCGAAGGGCTGCGGGGTGAACTCGTTGTGGACCAGGCCGTACCAGTCGCCGGTGTCCGGATCGACCCAGACCCCGACCAGGTCGCAGAAGTTGCGCTGGGAGTAGCCGGATCCGCCCGCCGCGGCGGTCGCGGCCAGGCCGGTGGGGCTGTTGTTGCACCGCCAGGTGGTGTCGTTGTTGCGGTCGGCGCTGTTGGCCGGGTTGACGGCGTTGCTGATCGCCGCCGAGCGGGTGGCGGTGTCGAAGTCGGTGCCGGTGTAGAAGTCCCAGTACCGCGGCTCGGTCGAGCCGTAGAGCGCGGCGGACTGCTGGAAGTAGAACGTGCCGTCCTTGTCGGTGAAGGTGCCGGCCGGGGTGTCCGTGGGGTGGGCGTAGCTTCCGGTCGCGCCGACGGTGACGGTGTATGTCGCGGCCGGGGGCGCCGCGGCGGTGGCGGGGGGCGCGGGCAGAGCGCTGCCGGAGAGCGCCAGGGCGGCGGCGGCGAGCACACCGGCCGCCCGGAGGTGGGGGGTTGGCACGCGGGATCCTTCGCAGGTGGGGGTGGGTGACGTAGGAGGGGCGGGGGGGCGCCCGGGGGGGGGGGGCGCCCCGCCTGGGGCGACTTTATCGGGTGGACACGCGGGGGGTCGGGGCGGGGGGGGGGGGGGCGGGCCCGCGGGGCCCGCGGCCGGGGGGGGGGCGCGCTCGGCGGGGGGGCGGCGGGCCCGGGGGGGGGGGCGCCCCCCCGCGGATGGGTCAACTTGCGGGCTGCCAGCGCTGTTCGGCGGCTCCGGTGCAGGTGGCGAGGACCAGCGGGGTGCCGTTGGCCGTGCCGGAGCCCGACGGGGCCAGGCAGCGGCCGGCGTTGACGATGCCGAGCTGCGGGCCGAGCTGCCACTGCTGGGCGGCGGAGCCGTTGCAGGCCCGGACGGCGACCGGTGACGTGGAGGCGTCCAGGCAGACGCCGTTCAGGCCGGTGAGGGTGCTGTTCGCCTGGAAGGTCCAGCGCTGGTTGGGGCCGCCGTGGCAGGAGTACAGCGTCGGCTGGGTGCCCGGCGAGGTGGCGCTGCCGGGCAGGTCGACGCAGCGGGACGAGGCGGCGTTGACCAGGGTGGCGTTGGCCGGCGGGGGCACGGCCCGGCCGGTGGCCGTGATCTCGGCGGCGCTCGTCCACGGGCCGCGGTTGCCGGCCTCGGTGAGTGCCCGCAGCCGCAGGTAGCGGCCGGTCGTGGCGCCGAAGGACACCTGTTTCGCGGCGGCCGTGTCGGCGAAGGTGCCGATCGCCACCGGAGTCCCCCAGGAGGAGGTGGTGTCGGAGACGTAGACCTCGTACTGGCCGATCCGGCCGTTGACCCCGCCGTCCTGGCGCGGCAGGTAGCCGATGCCGTCGACGGCGTAGCGGGCCCCGAGGTCGATCTGGAGGTCGTGCGGGAGGGCGGCCGCCGGGGTGGTCGACCAGGCGGTGTGCCAGATGGTCGCCGGGTTCCCGTCGATCGCGTTGGCGGCGGCGCCGTTCTCGGCCGCGGTCTCCTGGCTGTCGGCGGAGGCCACCTTCCAGGCGGTCTGCGGGATCGCCGGGGAGCCGCCTGGGACGGCGGTACCGGTCGGCAGGGTGAGGCCGGCCGCGGTGACGGTGAACGCGCCCGGGCGGCTGCCCGCCTTGATCCGCAGGACGCCCGAGCGGTCCGCCGGGTCGAAGTACCAGCCGGTGGTGGCCGCGTCGTACGCGCTGCGCGAGGTGAGGGCCGGGAGGGCGGTGCCGCCGACCGAGACGGAGGTGGGTGCGGCGGCCGCGTGGACGGTGAACTCGTAGCCGCGGGCGGCGGGTTTGCCGGTGTAGCTGCCGGTGGCGGCGCCCACCGCGATGCTGACGTCGCCGGTCCCGGCGGCCGGCGCGGTGACGTCGACCTGCTGCCGGGCGTAGGCGCCGGACTGGTAGGCGCGGGTGGTGCCGTCGTCCTCGTAGAGGCTGAAGGAGGAGGTGCCGCGCGGGTAGAGGTCGTAGGTGAGGGTGTCGACGGGCTTCTCGCCGGTGTAGTTCATCTGCGGCCACATCGGCACCACCGCACCGGACTTGACGAACAGCGGCAGGGTGTCGAGCGGCGCGGAGTACCCGTTGAGCCACCCCGGCCCCTGGTAGACCGTGCCGGTCCAGTAGTCCGTCCAGCTGCCGGCGGGCAGGTAGATGCCGTCGCGGGTGGAGGTGTCGCTGACCACCGGGGCGACCAGGAAGGAGTCGCCCGCCATGAACTCCCCGCTGGTCTGGTTGCCGCGCGCCACCGGGTCGTTCGGGTACTCCAGCACCAGGGCGCGGGTGGACGGCACACCGGTGTCGGTGGCGACCCGGCTCATCGTGTAGAGGTACGGCATCAGCCGCATCTTCAACTGGAGGTACTTCCGGTTGATCGACAGGTACGGCTCGGCGAACCGCCAGGGCTGCTTGTCCTGGTAGCCCGCGGACGGGTTGGTGGCACCCCAGCCGGACATCGTCATGAACGCCGGCGTGAAGGCCTTCCACTCGAGGTCGCGCACATAGGTCTGCGGGCTGCCGCCGTAGATGCCGTCGACGTCCCCGGAGGCGTAGTTGAGGCCGGACAGACCCGCGCCGGCGATCGCGGGCACGTGCCAGCGCATGGCGTCCCAGGTGCCGCTGGTGTCGCCCGTCCAGACCACCGCGTTGCGCTGGGTGCCGGCCCAGCCGTCGACCGTCCAGACGAAACGGCGGGCGTCGGAGTTGGACTCGATCCCGGCGACGGCCTGGTTCACCCCGGTGAAGGCGGTCTTGTAGCCGCCGCCGATCCAGGCGACATCGGTCTTCACCGCCCGTGAACCGGCCGTCCCCACCTCCCAGTTGATGTTCGACAGGCCGGTCGAGGTCCAGAGGCCGGTGTTGAAGCCCCTGGCCTTGAGCGCGGCGGTGGTGGACGGCAGGTCGGTGTAGCCGCAGCCGTAGCCGTCGTTGGGCAGGATCCAGCCCGACGGCATGTCGGCGGCGCGGGCGTCGGTGGCGTAGCCGACCACGTCCGGGGTGGTCTGGTGGCGCACCCGGGTGTGGTCGCCGGTGTACGCCGGGTTGGCGGCGTTGAAGCAGTCGGCGTTGCCGAGTTCGAGGCCCCAGATCGGGGCGAGGAAGGGCTTGCCGCTGACGTCGGTGTAGGCGTTGAGGACGTCCTTGAGCGAGGAGCCCGCGAAGTACCAGGCGTCGAACCGGTTCTCGTTGTGGCTGAGCGAGGTCGGCGCACCGAAGCTGTACGAGCCCGGGGCCCAGGTGTTGCGCATCACGCCGTAGCCGTTGGTGGACATGTAGAACGGCGCCGGGCTGGCGTTGCTGTTCTCCGTCCAGTTGTTGGTGACCGCGACGGGGACGGTCCTGTCGCGCAGCGCCCACTCGCCGAGCCGCAGTCCGGTGCCGTAGAACTGCTCGTCCGCGCCGCGGGCCAGGTACTGGGTGGTCTGCGACCCCGTCCAGCTGGTGGGCTGCGACTCGGCCCAGACCAGGGTGGTGTCGTCGGCGCGGTAGAGCGCGAAGGTGAGTGGCGACTTGGTGATCCGCAGGCTGATCGCGGGGGTGCCGATCCGCCAGTACGCGCCGGTGTCGGTGAGGGTGGCGCCGACCGTGCCGAAGGAGGTCGTGGCGGCGAGGTCGCTGCCGGCCGGATCGTCGGTGAAGGCGCCGCTCGGGGAGAGCCAGATCCGGAAGATGTCGGCGCGGGCGATCTGCACGCGGGCGGCGGCGCCGCTGGAGGTGGCGACGGTGAAGGTGTCGCCGGAGCGGGTGACCGCGGTGGCGTTGCCGGCCGTGGTCGCCGCGGCGGCGGTGCCGGCCGGGCCGAACATCGCGAGCAGGGCGGCGACGAGGGCCGTGCACAGGCCCAACGCCCCTCTCCTGCGCCTGGCCTGTCGTCGTGTCGGGCGGATGGGGGGAGCGGCGGCGCGCACGCTGGACCTCCTCGGAGGGTCGCTGTCCCGATGCGGAGATGGGGGGCTGGGGGGCGGGGAGCTTGTGCCCTGCCATGGGAGCAGCAGCGCTGACTTGACGTCAAGTGTTTGATTCGAAGCAGTTTGAAGCAGTTTTGCGCACGGCGTTTGCACATTCTGGTGGCGCGGGCCGCGCTGCGGGACGAGTCGGCGGGCAGCGGCGGGCGGCGGCGAGCCGCTCGGCCGGCCGTTCGGCGGCGGGCGCCGGCCGGCCCGGCGGGCCGCCCGCCCGTGCCTCGGCGCCTTGCGCGAACGGGAGGGCACGGCGCGCGGCGGGAGGGATGTTCAGGGCGCGGAGTGCGGTGCGTCCGGGTCGTCGGGGCGGTCCGACCGGCCCGGATCGTCGGGGCCGCCCGGCTTGGCCGTTCGGCGGGGCATCCGCTCCCGGGTGGTGCGCCAGCGCGATCGCACATCGTCGACCAGGACGTCCCACTGGCGCCGGACCACGTCGTCGGCCGGCCGCTCGCCACGGCTGATCCGGAGCAGTTCGTCGCCCACCTCGCGGCCGACCGCCGCCGAGGCGACGATCACGACCATCGCGCAGAAGAACGCGGTGAGCATCGCGAAGATCGCCCCGATCGACCCGTAGCGGGTGGCGTACGAGTTGAAGAGCCGCGGCAGGTAGAAGGTCGAGCCCATCGTGTAGATCGCCGTCAGTGCGGTGGCCACGGCGGCGAACGGCGCCAGGGCGGCCCAGGCGATCCGCTGCGCCGACAGGACCCGGCCGCTCCAGACGAAGAAGAGGTAGGTCACCGGCGTGGTCACCAGCACGGCGACCACTTCCAGGCGCCCGCGGCCGAGCACGGCGTGCAGCAGGCCGGTGACGCCCAGGTAGAGCGTGAGGGCGAGCGACCAGCGCAGCCCGTTCGGGGTGTTGCGCACGCTGAGCGGTTTGAGGTCCCAGACCTGCTCGAACAGCCGCTGCACCGCGCGGGTGAAGCTCAGCATGGAGATGAGCAGGAAGACGACGCTGAAGATGTCGCCGCCGGCGTCCTCGCCGCCCGGCGCGGCGAACACCTGCTCGACGGCGGCGGCCCCTCCCCCGCTGAGGTCGTACCGGGCGACGATCCGCTGGCCGATGTCGTAGCCGCCGACGGTGTCCAGCACGGGCCCGAAGATGATCGCCAGCGTGGTCGTCGCGGTCAGTGCGCCGGACGCCAGCGCCACCGACCGGTCGAACCCCGAGATGCGCTGGAAGCGGTTGACCACGCGCAGCGCGAACGCCGGGCGGAGCCAGAACGTCAGGGTCCTGATGAGTCGCTGGCGGTTGAACCGTGCCGTGCTGCCCTCCATCGTCTCGGCCGTCGTCGCGCGTCCGGCCGGCTGCTGCTCGGAGCGTAGCCCGGCGACCCGGGGCCGGACGGTTCCGACACGGGAGCGGGGGGCGGCGGGCGTCAGCGGTCGGAGCGGGCGTTGAGCCGGGCGGCCCGGCGGGTCAGGTGGTCGCGTTCGGCGAGGCTGGGGGCCTTGCGGGCCGCCTCGGCGTACAGCCGGGCAGCCGTCGCCGGGTCGCCGTCGCGCTCGTGCAGGTACGCCGCCACCGCCGTGTGGCGGGGCAGGGCGTCGTCCAGCGCTGCGAGCGCCGCCAGCCCGGCGCGCGGTCCGTCGGCCTCGCCGACGGCCACCGCCCGGTTGAGCCGGACGACCGGGCTGTCGGTCAGCCGCACGAGCTCGTCGTACCACTCGACGATCTGCACCCAGTCGGTCTCCTCCGCGGTCGGCGCGTCGGCGTGCAGGGCCGCGATGGCGGCCTGCGCCTGGAACTCGCCCAGCCGGTCGCGGGCGAGGGCCGCCTGCAGGATCCCGATGCCCTCGGCGATCGCCGCGGTGTCCCACCGGTCGCGGTCCTGCTCGGCGAGCGGCACCAGGCTGCCGTCCGGAGCCGTCCGGCCGGCGCGCCGGGCATGGTGGAGCAGCATGAGCGCGAGCAGCCCCGCCACCTCGGGGTGGTCGATCGCCGCCGCGAGCTGCCGGGTGAGGCGGATCGCCTCGGCGGCGAGGTCGACATCGCCGGAGTAGCCCTCGTTGAAGACCAGGTAGAGGACGCGCAGCACGGTCGCCACGTCACCGGGCCGGTCGAACCGCACACCGGACACGGTGCGCTTGGCCCGGCTGATGCGCTGCGCCATGGTCGCCTCGGGCACCAGGTAGGCCTCGGCGATCTGGCGGGTGGTCAGCCCGCCGACCGCGCGCAGCGTGAGCGCGACCGCGGAGGACGGCGTCAGCGACGGGTGGGCGCACAGGAAGTACAGCCGGAGCGTGTCGTCCACCGCCGGCGCGGGCCCGGGCGCGGGCTCCTCGTCGGCCCGGTCCTCCCGCCTGCGGCGGGCGGCGTCCGACCGGGCCGCGTCGAGGAACCTGCGCCAGGCCACGGTGACCAGCCAGCCCTTCGGGTCCCGCGGCTGCTCGGCGGGCCAGACCCGGACGGCCTCGACCAGCGCGTCCTGCACGGCGTCCTCGGCCGCCGCGAAGTCCGCTCCGCGGCGGACGAGGATGCCGAGCACGCTCGGGGTGAGACTGCGGAGCAGGACCTCGTCCATCCCGGGGGTCACTCCGTGACGGTGGGCGGCTCGGTCAGGAAGGGGCGCAGCTCGAGCCACTCGTGGATCGGCCGGCCGCCCGCCCCGGGGGCGGCCGACAGCTCCCCGGCCAGTTCGAGGGCGCGCTCGTAGCTGTCGACGTCGATCACCATCCAGCCGGCGATGAGGTCCTTGGTCTCGGCGAACGGGCCGTCGGTGACCGGCGGGCGCCCCTCGCCGTCGTACCGGACGAACGTCCCCCCGGGGGCGAGCGCCTGGCCGTCGACGAACTCGCCGGTCTTCTCCAGCCGGGCGGCGAAGTCGTTCATGTACTGCACGTGTGCCGAGATCTCCTCCGGCGTCCACCGGTCCATCGGGACGTCGTTGACCGCCGCCGGGGCGCCCCGGTAGTGCTTGAGCAGCAGGTACTTGGCCATGATGGTTCTCCTCGGTCCCGGTGCGACCCATTGTGGTCGCGTTCACTGCGGGGACGGAGACGCTCGCCGGTTCTCGACATCGCCGCAGAACTTTTTTCCGGCCGGCTCGGACGGGCCCTCCCGCGGCGGTCCGCACGGGGCCGGAAAACGGTTCGCGGGGCCCGGCGGACTGCACCGAGAATGCGCCCATGACCGATGCCGCCGCCCGCACCGCCCGTCCCCGCACCGCCCGCTGGGCCGTCGCCCCGGAGGACGTGGGATCCCCGGACGCGCTGGCGCTGCTGAGCGACTACTACACGGACGTCGCCAACCGGTACTACCGGCTCCACCACGGCCGGGAGTGCACGCCCGAGGAGCTCGCGGCGGGCCTGGCCGGATCGCCGAGCGACGACCTGGCCGCGCCCACCGGCACGTTCCTGGTCGGCCGCGTCGCGGGGCGGCCGGTGGCGTGCGCGGGCCTGCGGGTGCTGGACCGCCGGACGGCCGAGCTGACCCGGGTCTTCGTCCGGCCCGCCGCACGCGGCACCGGCGGCGGCGGCGCGCTGCTGGGTGCGATCGACGATGCCGCGCGCTCGCTCGGCGCCGAGCGGATCGTCCTGGACACCCGCCTCGACCTGGTCGAGGCCCGCGCCCTCTACCTGCGGCACGGGTACCGTGAGATCCCGGCGTACAGCAGCGGCCCCTACGCCGAGGTCTGGTACGGCCGGGACGTGCCGGCCGCGGTGCCCGCGGGCTGACCCGCCGGGCGTCAGCGCCTCAGAGGCTGCGCAGCCGGCGGTCCAGGACCGTGAAGTCCTCCGCGGTGAGGCCGCGGGTCGCGTCGACCCGGTGCAGCAGAGCCCGTCCGCCGGCCCGGTCGGTCATCCAGGCCCGGTCCCGGTCGGTGATCTCGTCGTCCACCCAGGCGAACGCCCGGCCGCCGGAGCGCTCCAGCAGGGTACGGGTCTTCCAGTGCAGCCCGGCACGGGCGTCCTGCTCGTCGGCCGCGGAGGGCTCGGGCCACTCCACCACCGGGAGCTCCGGCAGGCCGAGCAACGGGGCGAGGCACTCGTTCGCCTCCGCCATCCAGGTGGTCGCCCAGACCAGGTCGCACGGGAGCGCCGCCAGCCGCGGCCCGTGCGCCGGGTCGACCCTCGCGAGCAGCGGGTTCGCGCCCGGCACCGTGCGGAACACCGGCCGGGCCGCCGCGTCGCCGCCGAAGGGGATCAGCGGACCGTCGACGTCGAGGAAGAGCAGCGGCCGTCCCGCGGTTCCGGTCATCCCCGCACCCTACTGCGCCGCCCGCCGGTGCCCGGCCGGGGCCGCCGGGACGGGGGAGGTCAGTGCAGCAGGCGGCGTTCGGTGGCGGCGGCGACCGCCCCGGCCCGGGTGTCCACGCCGAGCTTGTCGTAGATCCGGCCGAGGTGGGTCTTGACGGTCGCCTCGCTGATGAACAGCACCCGGGCGATCTCGCGGTTGCCCAGCCCCTCGGCGAGGCGGGCCAGGATGTCGAGCTCGCGCGCCGTCAGCCGCGGTGCCGGGGACCGCAGATGGGCCATCACCCGGGAGGCGACCGGCGCCGAGAGGGCGGTCCGCCCCAGGGCGGCCGACCGGATCGCGGCGAACAGCTCGTCCGGCCGCTCCGCCTTGAGCAGGTAGCCGGTCGCCCCGGCGTCGATCGCCCGGGTGATGTCGGCGTCCGTGTCGTAGGTGGTGAGCACCAGGACGTACGGTGCGCCGGGCGCGGCCGTGATCCGGCGGATCGCCTCGACGCCGTCGATGCCGCCGCCCAGCTGGAGGTCCATCAGCACCACCTGCGGGCGCAGCCGGGCGGCCAGCGCGACCGCCTCCTCGCCGCTGCCGGCCTCCGCGACGACGGTGATGTCGTCGGTGCTGGCGAGCAGGGCCAGCAGGCCGGCGCGGACCACGGCGTGGTCGTCGCAGACCAGCAGCCCGATCGGGGTGCTCATCGCGGGCTCCTCCTCGGTCGGGTGGCGGCCGGGCGCGGCACGGGCCGCGGCCGGGGGTCCGGGGCCGGTCGGCGGCGGCTCACGGCCGGTCCCCGTCGAGCGGGACGGCCGCGGCGAGCACGGTGCCCTCGCCGGGGGTGCTCTCCAGCGTGAGGGTGCCGCCCAGTTGGCGCAGCCGGGCCCGCATCGCGGGCAGCCCGTGGCCGCGTCCGGCGGCCGGTTCGCCGGTGTCGCGGAAGCCGCGGCCGTCATCGGCGACGTCGAGCACGACCTGGTCGTCCAGGTAGGTGAGGGTGACGACCGCGCGGGAGGCCCCGGCGTGCTCGCGGACATTGGCCAGCGCGCCCTGGGCGATGCGCAGTAGGGCGGCCTGGGCGGCGGCGGGCAGCGGGCCGGGCGTGCCGTCCAGGTGGAAGCGGACGGGCAGGCCGTGCTCGGTGCTCTCGCGTTCGGCGAGGGCGCGCAGCGCCTGGTCGAGGCCGCGGTCGCCGGCGAGTTCGGCGGGGGCGAGGTCGTGGACGAAGCGCCGGGCGTCGGCGAGGTTGCGGGTGGTGACGGCGACGGCGGAGCGGACGTGCCGGCGCGCGGTGGCCGGGTCGCCGTCCCAGGTGAGCTCGGCGGCCTGGAGCAGCATCTGCTGGCTGGACAGGCCCTGGGCGAGGGTGTCGTGGATCTCCCGGGCGAGCCGCTCCCGTTCGGCGAGGGTGCCCTCGCGCCGCTCGGTGGCGGCCAGCTCGCGGCGGGTGCGGACGAGGTCGTCGACCAGGGTGCGCTGCAGGTCGGTCTGGCGGCGCATGTGCAGGAAGACCGCGGTGGCGAGGACGGCGACGGCCGGCGGCAGGATGAGCAGGGTGGCGTCCGCGGGCCCGGGCAGCCGGGCCTGGGCGGTGGTGACCAGCGCGGTGAGCGCGGCGACCAGCGGGATCGCGGCCCGGGCGGGGAGGGTCCGCAGCGCGGTGTAGATCAGCGGGACGGCGCACCAGGCGAAGCTGGGCGCGGCGACCACCAGGGCCGCCCAGAGGGCGGCGACGGCCCCGAGCAGGGCGATCCGCAGCCGGCGGACGGTGCCCGCGCCGGCGCGCGGCAGGCGGTCGAGCAGCCGCGGACCGAGCGGCTGGAGGACGGCGAGTACGGCGCAGCCGGCGATCACCCACGGGGCGGCGGGGCTGCCCGCGTGGTGGCCGAGGTAGCGGGCCAGCGAGGCGCCGAGCAGCAGCAGGAAGACGAGGTCCAGCACCAGGGCGAGCCGGGCGGCGCCCGGGTCGTGGCTGCGGCCGGGCGCGGGCGGCGCGGTGTCCTCCGGGTGGTGCACGGTGTCCTCTCCTCCGGGCGGGCCGCCCGGTCGTGGGCGGGCCCCGGGATCGATCCTGACCTGCACGGTTGTCCGGCGCATCAACCGATCGGCTGATGCTCCTGTCCTCCATCATGCCGGGCGGACGGGGCCGGCCGGCCGACCGTGCGGCGCCCGCGGCGGGCCCAGGATCGAAGCAGGGCAGGAGCCGGACGGGCTCCGGCCGGTGATCCGAGAGGAAGCGGACATGAGGAAGACGACCCTGCGTACCCGTGTGCTGACCGGTGCCGTGGCGGCCGCGGCGCTGGGCGCGGTCACCGTCGGCGCGGTGGCGGCGAGCGCGGACACCGGCTCCGGCACGCCCGCGGCGGCGACGGCCGCGGCGGCGGGCAACCGGTACGTGGTGGAGTCCTCGCACCTGTCGGTGGACGCCGCGAGCCGGGCGGCGCAGGCCGCGCTGGACGCGGCCGAGCAGGCGGGCCAGCACGTGTCGGTGGCCGTGGTCGACCGCAACGGCAACACGATCGTGGCCCTGCGCGGGGACGGTGCGGGCCCGCAGTCGCCGGAGTCGGCGCAGCGCAAGGCGTTCACCGCGGTGTCCTGGAACGCGCCGACCTCGGAGCTGGCCAAGCGGCTGGCGCAGGCCCCGAACCTGAAGGACATCCCGGGCACGCTGTTCCTGGCGGGCGGTGCGCCGGTGCAGGCCAAGGGCGCGCCGGTGGCCGGGATCGGTGTGGCGGGCGCCCCGAGCGGCGACCTCGACGAGCAGTTCGCGCAGGCCGGCGCCGCGGCCCTGGCGCGCTGACGCCGCGCGGGGGGCCCCCGCCCCCCCGGGGGTAGTCGGCGGCGTAGAGCCCGGCGTCCTCGGGGAAGCCCGCAGCGAAGGAGCCGAGCGCGGAGCCGGTGATGAAGTAGCGCATCAGGGCGCCGATCCGGGTCGCCTGGCCGCGCGGCCAGCCGGCGTCGACCAGGCAGCCGAAGACCGCGTCGGCGAGGCGCAGCGCGTGCGGGCGGCGGCCGGGGCCCTGGGCGAGCACGGGGACGACGTTCGGGTGGGCGGCGAGCGCGGCCCGGTAGGAGCGGGCCCAGGCGGCGAGGGCGGTGCGCCAGTCGTCCGGCGCGTCGAACATCGACAGGTCGACCTCGCCCATCACGCTGTCCACGACGGCGTCGAGGAGGTCGTCCTTGGTGGCGAAGTGGTTGTAGAGGGAGGGCCCGCTGACCGAGAGCTCGGCGGCCAGGCGCCGGGTGGAGAGGGCGGCCAGGCCGTCGGCGTCGACCAGGGCGAGGGCGGCGGCGACGATCCGCTCGCGGCTGAGCAGCGGGGTGCGCGGGCGGGGCACGGTGGTCGCCTCCTTCGGTCCGGCGGGGTGTCCGCCATTCTCGCAGGCGGGTCTTCCGCGGCGGCTCCGGGCGGGTTAGAGTCCAAGAAAACTTGCAGTGCTAGTTTACGAGGTGCCCGCCGCGATGAACCTTGAGCTCTCGGAGGAGCAGGCCGCCGTCCGCGACCTCGCCGCCGCCTTCACCGACCGCGAGATCGTGCCGTTCGCCGCCGAGTGGGACCGCGCCGAGTCGGTCGACCGGGCGGTCATCGGCAAGCTCGGCAAGGTCGGCTTCCTCGGGCTGACCATTCCCGAGGAGTACGGCGGCAGCGGCGGCGACCACCTGGCGTACTGCCTGGTGCTGGAGGAACTCGGCCGCGGCGACTCCGCGGTGCGCGGCATCGTCTCGGTCTCGCTCGGCCTGGTCGCCAAGTCGGTCAACGCGTACGGCTCCGAGGCGCAGAAGCGCGCCTGGCTGCCCCGGCTCACCTCCGGCGAGGCGCTCGGCTGCTTCGCACTGACCGAGCCGGGCACCGGCTCGGACGCCGCCAACCTCACCACCCGGGCGGTGCGGGACGGCGACCACTGGCTGATCAGCGGCAGCAAGATGTTCATCACCAACGGCACCTGGGCCGACGTCGCCCTGGTCTTCGCCCGCACCGGCGGGGAGGGCCACCGCGGGATCACCGCCTTCCTGGTGGAGACCGGCCTGCCCGGCTTCGAACGGCGCACCGTGCACGGCAAGCTCGGGCTGCGCGGCCAGGCCACCGCGGAGCTGGTGTTCGACGGGGTGCGGGTGCCGGACAGCGCCCGGCTCGGCGAGGAGGGCAAGGGCTTCACCGTCGCGATGGCCGCACTCGCCAAGGGCCGGATGTCGGTGGCCGCCGGCTGCGTCGGCATCGCCCGGGCCTGCCTGGAGGCCGCGGTGAAGTACGCCGGCGAGCGCGAGCAGTTCGGCACGCCGATCGCCTCCCACCAGCTGGTGCAGGAGCTGCTCTCCGACATCGCGGTCGACGTCGACGCCGCCCGGCTGCTGACCTGGCGGGTCGCCGACCACATCGAGCGCGGCCTCCCGTTCGCCACCGAGTCCTCGGTCGCCAAGCTGTACGCCAGCGAGGCGGCCGTCCGCGCGGCCAACAACGCGCTGCAGGTCTTCGGCGGCTATGGCTTCATCGACGAGTACCCGGTCGGCAAGTACCTGCGCGACGCCCGGGTGATGACCCTCTACGAGGGCACCAGCCAGATCCACAAGCTGCTGATCGGGCGATCCCTGACCGGCATCAACGCGTTCTAGAGTCCACGAGATCAGGAGCCCGCCGCCATGCGTCCCGTCTACTTCGCCGCCGCCCGCCGCACGCCGATCGGGCGGCTGCGCGGTGCGCTGTCCGCCGTCCGGCCCGACGACCTCTCGGCCGCCGTCCTCACCGGTCTGCTGGCCGACGTCCCGCAGCTCGACCCGGCCCTGATCGACGACGTCTACTGGGGCGCCGCCAACCAGGCCGGCGAGGACAACCGCAACCTGGCCCGGATGGCGGTGCTGCTGGCCGGGCTGCCGGACTCGATCCCCGGCGCCACCGTCAACCGGCTCTGCGCCTCCGGCCTGGAGGCCGTCACGACCGCCGCCCGGGCGATCGGCTCCGGTGAGGCGGACGTGGTCGTCGCCGGCGGCTGCGAGTCGATGAGCCGGGCGCCGTTCGTCCTCCCCCGCCCCGACGAGGCGCTGCCGCACCGGATGGAGACCTTCGACACCCGGCTCGGCTGGCGGCTCACCAACCCGCGGATGAAGGAGCTGCACGGCGTCCTGTCCATGGGCGAGACGGCCGAGGAGGTCGCCGCCCGGTACGGGATCACCCGCGAGCAGCAGGACGCCTTCGCGCTGCGCAGCCACCAGCGGGCCGCGGCAGCCCGCAAGGACGGCCACTTCGACGCCGAACTGCTGCCGGTGGTCCGCCCGGACGGGGTCACCGTCACCGCCGACGAGTCGATCCGCGAGGACACCACCCTGGCCAAGCTGGCCGGCCTCAAGCCGGTCTTCCGGACCGGCGGCACCGTCACCGCGGGCAACGCCTCGCCGATGAACGACGGCGCGGCCGGCCTGCTCCTGGTCAGCGAGGAGGCGCTGGGCCGGCTCGGCGTTCAGCCGCTGGGCCGCTACGTGGCCGGGGCCTCGGCCGGCGTGCACCCGGACGTGATGGGCATCGGCCCGGTGCCCGCCGTCCGCAAGGTGCTCGCCCGCACCGGCCGGCAGCTCGGCGACGTCCAGGAGGCCGAGTTCAACGAGGCGTTCGCCGCACAGGCGCTGGCCTGCGTGAACGAGCTGGGGATCGACCCCGGTCTGGTCAACCCGTCCGGCGGCGCCATCGCCCTCGGCCACCCGCTGGGCGGCTCCGGCGCCCGGATCCTCACCACCCTGCTGCACCGGATGCGCCGCACCGGCGCCCGGACGGGCCTGGCCACCATGTGCGTCGGCGTCGGGCAGGGCACCGCCGTACTCGTCGACAACACCTGACGCCTCGTACCTCAGCGGCCGGACGCTGTACGTCAACGGTGGCGCCCGCCGGGTTTTGCCTTCACGGGGGATGGTCTTTACCCGATCCGGTGGCCCGCTGGGGTGATACGGGCAACCCCCAGCTGACTATGGAACACCGGGGCTCCTGCCGATGGGATATGGGGGCCGACCAGTCGGTCGGCCCCTTTCCCTCAAGGAGTTCCATGGGCAAGCATCCCGCCACCGCGGGTTCCCGCTCGACCACCAGGGCGCTCGCGGCGCTCGCCGTCGGGGCCACCGCCCTGACCGGCGGCACCGCCACCGCCGGGACGGCCGCCGTGGCCGCCCAGGGCGCCGAGCCGGCCGTGCACGTCCGCCCTGCTTCCAGCGGCCACATCAACGCCGCCGGTCGGGTCGCTCCGATATCCACCACCGAGTGCGTCACGCAGATCGGCATCCACTGCTACTCGCCGCTGCAGTACCGCACCGCGTACAACCTGAACCCGCTCTACCAGCAGGGTGTCACCGGCAAGGGCCGCACGATCGTCATCGTCGACTCCTTCGGCTCGCCGACGATCCAGCACGACCTCGAGGTCTTCGACAAGCAGTGGGGCATCAAGGACACCCAGGTCGACGTGGTCAAGTGGGGCAACGTGCCCCCGTTCGACCCGACCAACCCGGACCACACCGGCTGGGCCGGTGAGACCACCCTCGACGTGGAGTACGCGCACGCGATCGCGCCCGACGCCCACATCGTGCTGGTGGAGACCGGCGTCGCCGAGACCGAGGGCGTCACCGGCCTGCCCGAGATGATGGACGCCGAGAAGGCGATGATCAAGTCCGGCCGCGCGGACGTCATCTCGCAGAGCTTCGGCGCCACCGAGAACACCTTCCCCGGCTTCGACAAGGGCGACTTCAAGTCCATCGAGAAGCTGCGCTACGCGTTCAAGGCCGCCGCCGAGCGCGACGTCACGGTGCTCGCCGCCTCCGGCGACAACGGCGCCACCGACGCCATGGAGAACGGCTCCGACCTGTACCCGTACAAGGTCAACTCCTGGCCGTCCTCGGACCCGCTGGTCACCTCCGTCGGCGGCACCGAGCTGACCCTGGACGACAGCGGCAACCGCACCGCGCCCGACAAGGTCTGGCACGACGACTACGGCGCGGCCGGCGGCGGCGTCTCCGGCGTCTTCGACCGCCCGTGGTACCAGGCCGGCGTCGCCAAGGTCACCGGCAACCACCGCGGCACCCCGGACATCTCGATGAGCGCGGCGGTCGACGGTGCGGCCTGGACCTACGAGTCCTACGACCCGACCCGGGTCGGCTGGCACCTCACCGGCGGCACCAGCGAGGCCACCCCGATCTTCTCGGGCGTCGTCGCGCTCGCCGACCAGCTCGCCGGCCACCGCCTCGGCCAGCTGAACTGGCGGATGTACGGTCTGGCCAACCTGCCGGCCAAGTGGAGCGGCATCACCGACGTCACCGCAGGCGACAACTCGTGGAACAACGTGACCGGCTACACCGCCGTCAAGGGCTACGACCTCTCCTCCGGCCTCGGCACCATCGACGGCACCCGGTTCGTGCACGCGATCGCCGGGCGCTGACCCACCGTGCTCCGCCCCGCCGGGTCCTGACCCTGCAGGATCCCGGCCCCGTGGGGGCCTGACCCCGTGATTGCCTTACAGTAGGGGACGAATTGGTGGGACGAGCCGACACCCGGGGGGGGGGAGAGGGCAGGGCGCGATTTAAGGGAGGGAGAGCAACAGACGGA
>NZ_JBHWBW010000018.1:0-18446 GCF_042735675.1 Kitasatospora sp. NPDC059571 | reverse complement strand
CCCCGTGAGGGCCTGACCGGCGGGTACGACGGGCCCGGCACCACTCCCCCGTGGGAGGGTGCGGGGCCCGTCGGCGTGCAGCGGGTGGCGGGCGGAGGCCCGGCCGGTCAGACCTCGGCGGGCGCCGCGGCGAGCCGGTCGAGGTAGCGCTCCGCGGCGCGCAGCTTGCGCCCGTCCGGGCCCGGCAGGTGGGCGCGCAGCTCGATGATCTCCGGGGCGATCCGGATCGCCTCGGTGCGGTCGGTGACGGCCCGCCAGCAGGCCTCGGCATTGGTCGCCGCCCGCTGGGTCTCCGGGTCGTCCGCACCGAGCGTGCCGAGCAGGGCGATCGCCACCTCGCGGTACAGCGCGGCGGCGAGCACGGCCCGGCCGGCCAGCCGGGAGACGTGCGCCCGCACCTGGCGGACCTGGAGCACCTGCGGGTCGGCCGGGCCGTGTGCCTCCAGCACCTCGGCCTCCAGGCCGAGCGCGAGGTCGGCGGCGGTGTCGTGGTCGCCCGCGTCGGCGGCCCGCACGATCCGGCCGACCGCCTCGCGGTACGCCGCCAGCGGATCCGCCGACGGGCCGGCCGGCCCGCCGGTGCCGGACAGCGCCGCGGGCTTGGCGAGATCCACGGTCGGCCCGGCGGCGGCCGGCGGCGCGGGCGCGTCGAACGGGCCCGGGGCGTGCTGCGGCGCGTCGAACGGACCGGGCGCGGCGGACGGGGCCGGGCCGTCGAACGGATTGGGGGCGCCCTTGCCCAGCTCGACCCGCGGCAGGTCGGCGATCGACAGGGTGGTGTCGGGCAGGCCCGCGCCCGGCAGGTCGGCACCTGACGGTTCGGCACCCGAGAGCCCGGCGCCGGTCTTGCGCAGCGACACCGGGCGGGGCGGGCGCGGCGGGGTCGGCGGGACGCCGGGCTTCAGCAGCGACACCGGGCCGCGCGGCCCGGACGGCGCGGGCGCCGGTGCGGCGAGCGGCTTGGCCAGGGTGACCCGGGCGGCCGCGGAGGCCTTCGGCCGGGCCGTCCGGGCCGGCGGGCGGGGCAGGACGGCGGCCGGCCGCGGCGACTCGCTGAGCCGCATCTCCGTGGAGGGATCGCCGGCCTGCCGCGAGGTGTTGCGGAACACCCGGCGGTCCGGGGCGTGCGTGGTGAGCAGGACGGCGTCCGGGCGGAGTACCGAGTGGACCTGCCCGCGGACCTGTTCGGGGGCGAGCAGCGGGCCCGCGCCGGGCACGCCGACGTGCAGCACCTCGATCAGTGCACGGGTGAACGTGCCCACCTGGTCCGGGTCCGGGTTGACCACCGCCCAGAGCGGGACGCCGTCGGTCAGCGGCGAGATGGTGCTCTGCACCAGCGGCCAGGCGGCCGGATCCGCACTCAGGTCGCCGACCACCAGGGTGTCCCAGTCCTGCGGGCGGTGCCGCAGCTCGGCGGCCACCGCCTGCCAGGGCAGGGTCTCGTGGGAGCGGGTGTCACGGAGCGTCAGGAAGAGCTGCTCGGCGCGCCGGTCGGTGACCAGGTGGCCGCCCAGGTGGACCAGCAGCGGCCCGGGGTGCCGGGCGGCCGCGCGCAGGTGCGCCAGGACGGTCTGCGGATCGCCCGCGCCGGGCAGGTGGACGGCGTCGACCGCGTCCGCCGCCAGCAGGATGTGCGGCGGGACGGCGGCGAGCATCGTCGACAGCACCGGGGCCTGGGTCTGGCCGCGCCCCCACGGGCGCCGTCCGGCCTGGCCGTAGCCGCCCTCGACGACCAGGATCCGGCCGCGCAGCCCGGCACCCATCCCGCGCAGCGGGGGCTGCGCCGCTCCGGCGGCCACGGGCGGTGCGGCCGCGGCGGCGGGCGGGGGCGGCAGGGTGATCGCCGGCATGGTGGACGTCCAGCCGGTGCTCGGCATCGGCGGCGGTGCCTGCGGGTACGGCGGGGCAGCCGGCTGTCCCGGGGCCGGCTCCGCGTCGAACGGGATCCGCTCGCCGCCTCCGGAGGCCGCTGTCACGTCCGCCACTCCCGGTCACCCGCCCCTGCCCCGCCGCCCGCCGCGACACTTCGTTCCGTCCGCGCGGTGGCTGCCACCGCGTCGATTTCGCCACCTTACGGGGTGTTCCCTCGGGCGGGCCAGGCCGGGTGGCGGGCGATCGCGGCGGGCGGTGCGCCGGGGCCGTCGGACCGTCAGTAGGTCACGGTGATCCGGCGGGCCGGGCCGTCGACCCGGATCCGGCCGCCGTACGGGAGGACGACCTGGGGGTCGGTGTGGCCGAGGTCGACGTCGAAGACCGCCATGGTGTCCGGCGCGTACGCGGCCAGGGCCCGCAGCACCGCCTCGCGCTGCGCGGCGCGGTGGGCCGCCCGCTCCTCGGGGCGCTTCGGCGAGCCGAAGGACCACGCCTTGGCCCGGCCCATCAGCAGCGCCGGGAAGCGCGCGAGGAGCCCGCGCTCGCCCATGTTGCGCAGCGTGCGGTAAACGACGTCGGCGGAGGGGAGTTCCTCGGAGGTCTCCAGGAAGAGCACGCAGCCCTCGTACTCCTCGGGGCTGCGGACGGCCCGGTCGGCCATCATCAGCCAGCCGAGGACCTCCAGGCTGCCGCCCCAGCCGGCGCCCTCGACGACCCGGTCGGCCCGGTGCCACGTCCAGCCCCCGGCGGGCTCCAGCTCGGGTTCGGCGTCGAGGGCGGCCGGGTCCTCCCAGTCACGTTCGACGTCGGTGAACGCGGCGGGCTCGGTCAGCTCGTACGGGCCGGAGCCGAGCAGCGCGGCGCGCAGCGACCCGGCGGTGGCCGGGTGCATCGCACCGGGGCGGCCGAACTGCACCATCACGCTGCCGCCGTGGTAGCCGACGGTGCCCAGGTTCCAGAGGTAGGCGAGCAGGTTGGTGTTGTCGCTGTAGCCGAAGAACGGCTTGGGGTCGGCCCGGATCAGCTCGGCGTCCAGGTGCGGCAGCACGGTGATCTGGTCGTCGCCGCCGATGCTGGCGATCACGGCCCTGATGCCGGGGTCGGCGAAGGCGGCGTTGATGTCGGCCGCCCGCTCCTGCGGCGTGCACCCCATCCGGCGAGTGGTCGGGTACTCGACCGGCTTGAGGCCGAAGTCCTCGACCAGGCGCCGCAGTCCGAGGTCGAACGGGAGCGGGAAGACCTCCGGCAGTCCGGCGGACGGCGAGAGGACGGCGACCCGGTCGCCGGGTCGCGGCTTCGGCGGGTACACATGGCTTGTCATGTCCGGAGGATAGTCGCCGGGCGACTCCGTGCCCGAACGGATTTCCGCCGGCGGCCCGCGCGGACCCGAAGGAGCGGGCCGGGGCGCGCCGGTGCGGTCAGCTCCGTCGGTAGTGCGCGAGGTACGCGGCCGCCCCGGCGTCGACGGCCTCCTCGCCGTAGCCGTGCAGGGCGAGCCAGAGGCGGTTCTCCACCCAGAAGCGGTAGGCGAATTCCTCGAAGGAGGAGGCGCACTGGGCGATGGACCCGAACCAGTCCACCGGCACGTCCGGCTCGTCCGGTGCGGGCGCGTCCGTGAGGTCCAGCGGGGAGGCCACCACGAAGGCCTCGCCCGAGGGGCGGAGGTAGAGGTACCAGTGCACGCAGTCCTGCTGGTCGCGCAGGAAGCGGACCAGGAAGGCGCCCTCCTCGACGGGGCTCGGCACCGGTGCGCAGACGTCCGTCCAGCAGGCGGTGGCGGACACCGCGTCGAGCGCCCGGTGGCTGTCGGTGCCGGTCTGGAAGGCGGTGAAGTCCGCGGGCAGCGCCAGCCCCGCACCGGCCAGTTCGGCGGCGACGGCGTCCAGGTGCGCCACCAGCTCCGGCACCGCCGGGCCCGTCCCGCCGAGCCACCCGAACCCGCCGTCGAAGCGGTCCGCGTCCAGCGGCGGCAGGTCGTCCGGGTCGTACCACTCGTACGTGCCGCCGCACGGCCGGTGCGGCCCGAGGTCGGTGGCACACCAGGCGCCCTGGAAGACGGGACGGTAGGACGGGGCTGCGGCGGTCACGGTGCTCCTCGGTACGGCGGCTGCGGCGCGGCCGCGGTCGGCCGCGGCACCCGCCATCCTGCCGAGGGGGACTGACAGCCCGTCGCGCCCGGGCGCGGGGTCAGGGCCGGCCGCCGTGCTCGGCCAGCGTCCGTTCGATGGCGGCGCGCAGGAAGGCGCGGGCCCGCAGGCCGCGGCGCAGGCGCCGCAGCGGCCCGGTGCGCCCGGGGCGCTCGGCGTACCGGCGGCGGTGGATGTCCCGCACGACGTCCGCGGGCGCTCCGAGCCCCGGCAGCACCTCCAGCGCCTCTCCCTTGGTGACCATCCGCCCGTCGCGCAGGGTGACGGTGGCCCGCGCCAGCACCAGCAGGCCGAGGTCGACCCACGGGTCGCGCAGCCAGCGGACGGGGTGCCCGGTCGCCGGGTACCAGTACTCCCGGAGGTCGCGCAGGATGTGCTCGGCGAGCTCCCGCTCGGACAGCGGCGGCAGCAGGTCGCCCGGCGGCGGCCCGTACAGCACCCGGCCGCCGTCGAGGAGTTCACGGCGGCTGACCGCCGTCACCGGCCGCTCCAGCAGGCCGCCGTGCGCCCAGGTGAGGTGGGGCAGCGCGGCGTCCGCGACCGCGTCCGCGGCCAGGTACGAGCAGTGCAGCTTGGCGGCGGCCGGCTCGTCGGCGGCCAGCCGGCGGTGCAGTGCTTCCAGCGCCGCCCGGTCGGGGGCGGCCGGCACCACCGCGATCAGGTCGAGGTCGCTGCGCCCGTGCCGGTAGTCGCCGAGGGCGAGGGAGCCGTGCACCCAGACCGCGACGGGGTCGGCCACCGCCCGCAGGTCGGCCGTGAAGCGCGCCAGCAGCGGCTCGGGGCCGGCCGCGGTCACCGGCCGCCGCCCGCGGACAGGTGGGCGGCGAGCACCGCGGCCTCGGCCCGCAGCCGCTCGGCCCGGTCCTGGTGGCCGCGCGCGGCGTAATCGTCGGCGGCCGCCCCCCCGGGGGCGGGGCGCGCGCCCGGCGGCCGGGCGCGGCCAGGGGTGCGGCCAGTCGTCGACGGGCAGCACGGCGAACGGCTGGGCGTGCCCGCGGGCGGCGGGGGTGCGCAGGTGGTGGGTGCCGCCGCGGAGCACCGCGAAGTCCTGGCCGTGGCTGGACTTCACGTCGAGCACCTCGGTCGCGTACCAGCCGCAGTACGCGGTCAGCGAGCGGCCGGGTTCGATCCGCAGGGTGAGCGCGGGCCGCCCGGCGAGCAGCTTCGCCAGTCCGGTGCCGAAGGCCGTCCAGTCGAAGCGGCGGCCCGGGTCGGTGTAGTCCACGGCCATGCCGCCGCCGAGATTGACCTCCTCGGCGCCGTGGCCGGTCGCGAAGTCCACGATCCGCTCGGCGACCGCGAGTTGGTCCTCGGCGTCGAGGCCGCTGGCCAGATGGGCGTGAATGCCGCGCAGCCGCAGCCGCCCGGCGGCGGGCCCGCGCAGCAGCCGCAGGCACTCCTCGACGCCCGCCGGGTCCAGGCCGAACGGGCTGGGCCGGCCGCCCATCGCCAGTGCCGCCGATTCCAGCCGGCCCGCGGGCAGGCCGAGGTTGGCCCGCAGCAGCACGTCGGCCGGCCGGCCGGACGCGGCCAGCCGGTGCAGCTCCTGGACGCTCTCGACGTGCCAGCGGTGCACGCCGGCGGCCGCCACCTCGGCGATCTCGGCGGGCGTCTTGCCGGGGCCGCCGAACGCCAGCGCGGCCCCGGGCACGGCCTGCCGGGTGTGCGCCCACTCCCCGCCGGAGGAGACCTCGTAGCCGTCCACGAAGGGCCGCAGCGCGGCCAGCAGCGCCGGTTCCGGGTTGGCCTTGACCGCGTAGTGGAGCTCCACCCGGGCGGGCAGCGCCGCCCGCACCGCGGCGGCGTGGGTCCGCAGCGCTGGCAGGTCGTACAGGTAGGCGGGCAGCCGGTCGGCGGGCAGTGCGGCGGCGCGCACGGCGACCCGGTCGGTGACGATCCGGTGGCCGCTCACCGCTGACCGCCCCGCGGGCGGGCCGCCTCGGCGAGCACGGACGGGGCGAGCGGCGAGGGCAGCCGGATGTAGCCGGCCTCGCGGTCGGCGCGGCGCTCCCAGCGGGTCAGCAGGTTGGCCTTGGCGGGCAGCGGTGCGCCGTCGAGCAGCGCGGTCAGCCGTGCGGGCCGGCCGTTCTGGTCGGCGAACTCGGCCAGCGCGGTGCGCAGTTCCCGCCAGAGCCGGACCTCCAGCCGGGGGGCGAGGGCGGGCGGCGCCTGGTCGGCGAGGGTGGCCAGCAGCTCGGACAGGTGGTTGACCACCAGGCAGTAGACCACCCGGTCCCAGCCCCGGTCGGCGTCGTAGGTCATCGGGCCGGCGACCTCCGGCGGCAGCGCGGCGAGGGCGGCGGCGTGCCGTTCGGGCAGCAGCTTGGTGCCCTCCAGGTCGCGCAGCACCACCTGGGCGGGCCGGCCGTCGCCGTCCACGCAGACGAGCACGTTCTGCAGGTGCGGTTCCAGCACGATGCCGTGCCGCAGGTACGCGTCGAGCACCGGCGGGACGAGCAGCCGCAGGTAGCGGGCCCACCAGTCGAGCGCCGCGCCGGGGCCGCCGCCGCCGAGCAGCACCGAGACGTGCGCCGAGCTGGTCGGGTACTCGTCGGCCACGGCGGCGGCGAGCAGCGGGGTGAGGCCGGGCCGCACGGCGGCGGCCAGGCCGTCCCGGACGATCAGCCCGAAGCCCTCGAACAGCGCGGTGTCCGGCCGGCCGTCCGGTCCGGGCAGCGCCAGCGTGCGGAAGGCGGGCTCGCGCAGCACCGCCGCCCCGGGATGCCGCCGGGCGAGGTCGGCCAGCGGGCCGGCCAGCAGCCGGGTCAGTGCGACCGCGCCGCGCAGCTCGTACGCGGCGTTCTTGCGCAGGCAGTTGGTGATCCGCACGTTCAGGCTGAACTTGAGGAAGGCGCCCGCGCCGTGCAGGGTGCGCACCGAGGCGGTGGCGGTGAACGGATCGCCCTGCGGGCCCAGGTCGAGCACGTCGCCGCGCTCCAGGGCGGCGGTCAGCAGCGGGTGGCCGGTGAGCAGCCGGTACTGCCAGGGGTGTGCGGGCAGCAGCCGGTAGCCGTCCGGGAGCCGGCCGCCCAGCCGGTCGAGCAGGTCGGCGGCCTCCGGGTCGGCGGCCTCCCCGGCCAGCAGGTCCGCCCGAACGGCGAGATGGCGCAGCCGGAAGGCGGCCCGCGCCTCCGGCGCCCACGCCGCCCACGCCGCCCGGTCGGCGCTGCGGGACTTGGGCGCCGGGTGGAAGCGGTGCCCGAACAGCAGGGCCTGCTCCGACTCCAGGTAGCGGTCCGGTCCGGGCGCCGGGCGGTCGGCCAGGCCGGCGGCCACCCCGGCGTGGCTGGCGGCCAGTTGCTCCAGGAACTCCTCGTTACGGATGCCGCCGCGCAGCGCCAGTTCGTCCTGCACGTGCTCGGCCAGCTCGCGCCAGCCCAGTTCGCGGGGGCCGTCCGGGGTGTCGGCGAGCACCGGGCCGGTGAAGCGGTGCGCCCCGGAGAGCGAGGTCCGGCGCAGCGCGATCCGCAGCAGCGAGCCGCGCCGGGGCAGCCGGACGAGCAGCCGGTCGCCGACCACGGCGGTCTGGTGCTCGGGCGCGGAGACCTCGCGCAGCAGGCAGTTGAGCAGGGTGTGGGCGACGGCCTCGTCGGCGGTGGGCAGCCGGTCCGGGGCCGAGCAGCGGCGGGCGTCGAGCCGGGTGGTCATACGGGTGCTCCCGCGGGGGTGTGGGCGGTCCGGGGCGGCCGGCCGGGTGGCCCGGCCGGTGCCGACCGCAGGTAGTTGGGCCCGGTGGTGTAGTGCTTGTTGATGTCGGCGGCGCCGGAGCGGGCCTTGTCGAGCAGCGTCCCGGCGGTGACCATCGCCTTCACCGGCAGCCGGTCGGCGCCGAGCAGGGCCGCGCGCAGCGGGCCGGCCGCGGCCCCGGCCCGGTCGAGGGCCTCGGTGAGGCGGTGGCGCAGCAGGCCGAGGGCGTGCGGCAGCGGTGCGTGGCCGTCCCGGGCGAGGGCGAAGGCCAGCGAGCCGGTGCAGAGGTGGCCGGTGATCGTGGCGAACAGGTCGGTGAGCGCCCGGTCGCCTCGGCAGCGGATCCTCGGGTCGTCGAACGCGACGGCGTACGGGGCGAGTTCGCCGATCCGGTCGGTGTTGATGCGCGGCCCGTCCTCGTCCTTGAACAGCAGCCGCAGCCGGGTGCGGCCGTCCGGCCGGTCGAGCACCAGGGAGGTGTTCTGCTGGTGGGACTCCAGGGCGATGCCGTACCGGAACAGCGTGGTGTGCCAGTCGAGCAGCAGGCGCAGCAGGTCGTCGTAGAGGGCCGGCACGTCGCCGTCGTGGAAGCGGTCGGCGAGGTGCTCCAGGACCGTCCGTCCGCCGGGCGCGCGGGCGGTCAGGGCGGCCAGCGGGGTAGTGACGGCGCCGTCGAGCCCGGCGGGCTGCCGGCGGACGAGGACGGCCAGCAGCTCGTGCCCGGAGTGCAGCCAGGTCTGCTCGCCGGCGTGCAGAATGCGGCCGGCGAAGCGCGGCTCGCGGGCGACCACGGCGGCGAGCAGGCGCTCCCCGGCGGCGCCGTCCGCGAGTGTGCCCGGCTTGACGGTGCGCCGGTTGCGCAGGCCCAGGGTGCTGGTGGCGAGCGGCAGTTTGAGGTGCAGGGCCGGGTCGTCGGCGACCGCGACGGTGCGCATCGACAGGGTGGGCCGAACGGCGAGGTACGGGTGCTCGGCGAGCCGGGCGCCGGGCACCGCGGCGAGCAGCGGGCGGGGGTCGGTGAGCGGGTGGAGCGGCAGTGCGGTGCCCGGCCCGGGCAGGCCGAGGTCGGCGGGGGAGGGCCACCGGTCGGGCAGCGGGCCGGGGCCGCGCTCCAGCGGCGCCCCCGGCGGCAGGACGAGCCAGCGCAGCTCGAACCGGGGGTGGAACTCGGGTGCGTGGGCCAGCAGCTGGGCGTCGTCCAGGCCGGCCCGGCCGCGTCCTGCCGGGTGCACCGGGTGCTCCAGATGGGCCGCCAGCGTGTCGAGGCCGAGCGTGCCGCGGTGGCCCGTCCAGTCGGCCGGGTCCGGGCCGAGCCGTGCGGTCAGGCGGTCCAGGACCTCGGGCCGGTGGGCGGTGAGCAGTCGGTCGGCGGCCAGCGCCCGGCGGCACTCCTCGGCGAACGCGGCGTGGCCGGCCCGGTCGCGCGGGTCGGCGAGGCCGGCGACCGCGGCGAGGATCCCGTCCAGGCCGGTGACCGCCCGGCCGTCGACCTCCAGCAGCGGGCGGCGGGCCGTCCAGCGGCTCTGGAAGCCGTCCTCGGCGACCGGCAGGGCGCAGCGCGGGCCGGCCAGCCAGGGGCCGTCGGCGCGGTGGGTGAGGGTGCCGGCGGAGCGCAGCCCGAGGACGTCCTCGCGGTGCAGTGCGCCGAGGACGCGCAGGGTGAGCGCGTCCTCGGGCCCGTCGGTGGGGCCGGGGCCGGTCACGGGGCGATCTCCCAGCGGTTGGCGGCGAGGAAGTCGCCGACCGCGCCGTCCACGGCGGCCCGGTCGGTGCCGACCGCCCAGACCAGGCCGAGGTAGTCCCGGTTGGTGCGGTGGTGCTCGTGGTACTCGCCGACCGCGCGCACCGGCCGGTAGACCAGGTGGACGCCGCCGCCGCGGTGCTCCTGGGCCGGCGGCGCCGCGGTGAGGGTGCCGGCGCGGTCCGCGCAGACCGCCCGGTTCTGGCCGAACATGCCGGTGCGGGCGCCGAGTTCGGCGGGCAGTGGCTGGCCGAGGTGGACCCGGAGCACGTGCTCGAAGTACGGGATGCCCAGCAGGCGGGCCAGCATCAGGTCGCACTGGTCGCCGATGGCACGGTAGTTGACCTCGATCAGCGAGGTGCTGCCGTCCGGGCGGAGCACGAACTCGGTGTGGCAGGCGCCGAGGCCCACCCCGAGCGCGTCCAGCCGGGCGAGCACCTGGTCGAGCACCGGCGCGGGCAGCTCGGGGACGAACTCCAGGGCCTCCTCGACGAAGTGGGGCGGCGGCGAGAGCCGGGTGCGGAAGCCGCCGAGGACGTGCCGCCGGGTGCCGTCGCCGAGGGTCTCCAGGGTGTGCAGGGTGCCGTCCAGGAACTCCTCGACGACCAGGGCGTCGTGGGGCCGGCGGGTGCGGATCTCGGCGCACCGGGCGGCGAGTCCGGCGGCGTCGGCGACCAGCGCGACGTCCTCGCTGGCGACCCCCTCGCGGGGTTTGACCACGCAGGGGAAGGGCGGGTCGAGGACGGCCGGGTCCTGGCCGGGGGCGAGTTCCAGCGCGCGGACCCGGTCCAGCCCGGCGGCGGCCAGGCAGCGCCGCAGCTCGGCCTTGTTCTTGGTCCGCAGGGTGGCCCGCCAGTCCTTGGCGGGCAGGCCGAAGTACCCGGCGGCCAGGGCGGCCTGGGTCTGCAGGTGGTCGCTGTTGGTGAACACCGCGTCCGGTGCGCGGTGCCGCCCGATCAGGGCGACCACCTCGCGGAAGTCGCGGACGTCGCAGGGGAGGATCTCGCAGCCGGCGGCCTCGGGCGGGGCGGCCGGCGCGGCGTGGGCGGCGCGGTGCGCGTCGGGGGAGTCGGTGAGCAGCGTGACGTCGAGCCCGAGCCGGGCGGCGGCGGGCAGGAAGCCCTCGGTGACGGAGTCGGTGGGGTTCAGGGCGAGCAGGTACAGCCGCATGGGCATCGTCCTCGGGGCGGTGGCGGGGCGGCGCGGGCGGTGCCCGGCGGTGCGCCGCGGTCGGGCGCCGGGCGGTCGGCGGTCGGCGGGATGCCGTCGATCGTGCCCGGGCGCGGGCGGGGGCAACCGTCGCCGGGCCGCCTGCGCCGCCCGGCCGATGCTCACCGGCCGTTCCGTCCTGGACACGGAACGGAACCTTAGGTTAGGCGTGCCTAATCGCGTCAAATCCACCGGTCGGCCGGGTGTCGGTGGGCCGAGGGGTCGTCAGGTGTGTAAGGTGAGGCAAGCCTTAGTTGATCACGGGGAGTCGGAATGCTCCAGCTGACGGCCGAACCGCGCCGCCCGTCCGGCGATGCAGCCGCCGACACCGCGGCGGTGCTGCGCCGCCTGCTCGGTGCCTGCCCGGACCTGCGGATCACCCCGGTGGCCCAACGGCCCGCCGGCGGGGGGTGGTGCTCCGGCCCGGAGCTCGCCCTCCGGGCGGAGGAGCTGGTGGCCGCCGAGGCCGACCGGATCGAGGCCCTGCACGGCACCCGGCCGGCGCGGCACGTCGCCGCGTCCCTGCTGCTGCACCACTACCTCTGGTCGGTCTGCCTGCTCGTCGCCGGGCCCTGGTACCTGGACGGCCTGGTGGTGCGCCCCGACCCGGCCGCGCTGTGGATCGACACCGCCACCGGTGACCTGGCCCTCGGCCCCGTCCGGGCGGCGCCGCTCGGCGGCCCCGACGAGGTCCGCGAGGCCGTCGCGGCGCACTGCGGCCCGGTGCTGGCAGCGTTCCGGCCGCTCGTCCGGCGCGGGCCGCACGCCCTGTGGGGCCTGGTCGGGGACGACCTGGCCTCGGCGCTGTCCTACCTCGGCCGGGCCCTCGGCGACGAGGACCGCGCGGTGGCCGCGGCCGAGGCGGTGCTGCCGGGCGGCACCGCGCCGTTCCCCGGCGCGGCGGGCTTCCGCCGGCTGGCCGCCGACGACGGCAGCCTCCACTGGACGCGCACCCGGCACGGCTGCTGCCTGTACTACGCGGTGCGCCCGGCGGAGGCCTGCCTCACCTGTCCGCGGACGTGCGACGCGGAGCGCCGGCGCCGGCTGGCGCCGTGACGGCCGCGGCCGGCCGCAGCCGGGAGACCGCCACCCCGGCGAGGCAGAGCGCGCCGCCGGCCAGCGCGGGCAGCGGGGGCACCTCGTCCAGCACCGCCCAGGCCATCAGCACCACCAGGGCGGGCACCGCGTAGGTGGTGGCGCCCATCCGCCCGGCGGTGGTCCGGGCGAGCGCGTACGCCCAGGTGGTGCACGCCAGCGCGGTGGGGAACAGGCCGAGGTAGACCATGTCCAGCACGGCGCCGGCCGGTGCCCGGCCCAGGTCGTGGAGGAGCTGCGGGGTGAACGGCAGGCAGAGCACGGCCCCGGTCAGGCAGCCGAAGGCGGTCACCTGGAGCGGCGAGGCGTACCCCAGCGCCGGCTTCTGGGCCACCACGCCGGCCGCGTAGGTGGCGGCCGCGAGCAGGCACAGGCCGATCCCGAGCGGGGTGCGGGCGCCGGCCGGCCCGGACGTCGACAGGCCGACCACCACCGCGCCGGTGAACGACACGGCCATCCCCGCGACCAGCATCCGGGGGAAGCCCTCGTGCAGCAGTACGCCGCCGAGCAGGGCGATCAGCAGCGGACCGGTGTTGACCACCATCGCCGCGGTGCCCGCGTCCACCAGCTGCTCGCCCCAGTTGAGGACCACCATGTAGACGCCGAACCAGACGGCGCCGGAGATCGCGATCCCCGGCCAGGCCTCCCGCCGGGGCAGCCCCTCGCCGCGGTGCAGCAGCAGGGCCACCAGCGCCACCGAGCCGGTCAGCAGCCGGCCGAGCGCCAGCGCCCCCGGCCCGAAGTGGCCGCCGGCGTCCCGGATCGCGACGAAGGCGGAGGCCCACAGCAGCACGGTGACGGCGGCCGCGGCGTGCGCCCGGCGGTCGGCCGCCGGGCGGTCGATCGGAGTCGAGTCCATGCCCGCACGCTACCGGCCCGACGCTTCGGCCCCGACCGAAATACCGGGTGCCCCACCGCCGTTCACCGCCGGTCCGGTCAGCCGACCGCCGCCGGTACCGGCGCCTCGGCCGGCCGGGGCCTGCGCCGGTACGTCCGGTCGGTGGCGGTGCACAGCGCCAGCAGCAGGGCCGCCGCGGCCGAGCCGCAGGTCACCGTGAACGGCGCGGTCGGCCCGTACCGCTGCGCCGCCCAGCCGGCCGCCAGGGTGCCGGCCGACTGGGCCAGCGTGATGCTGCTGACCAGGGCCGCCATCGCCTCGCCCAGCCGCTCGCCCGGTACGCTCCGCTCGGCCAGGCCGAACATGGTGATCATCTGGGGTGCCACCGCGAGGCCGAGGCAGCCGACCGCCGCCGCCAGGGCGCCCACCCCGCCGACGGCGGGCAGCAGCAGCGAGGCGGCCAGCAGCAGGACCGTCGCCCACCGCAGCCGCAGCGGCAGGTCCCAGCGGGCAGGCAGTGCGGCGGTCGCCAGGCCCGCGACGGCGCTCGTCCCGCCGAGCAGCCCGTAGACCAGCCCGGCCGCCCCGGGCCGCCCGTACGCCTCGGTCACCGCGGTCACCCCGACCTGGACCGAGCCGAAGCAGATGCCGAGCAGTGCCATCCCGGCCAGCAGCAGCCCGTACGCGGGGTTGAGCAGCCGCTCGGCGGAGCGCTGCCGCGGTCCGCCGGGCGGGGAGGCGGTGGGGTGGCGGGCGAACAGGGTGCCGCAGACGCCGACCAGTGCGGCGGCCAGCAGCAGGCCCCAGGCCGGGCCGGCGAGGCCGGCGAGCAGACCGATCAGGGCCGGGCCCGCGGTGAAGCTGATCTCGTCCACGGTGCCGTCCAGCCAGAGCGCCGCCGCGGTGGCGGCCCGGTCGCCGTCCGCGAGCCGGACCCAGCGGCTGCGCGAGAGCGGTCCGACCAGCGGTACCGAGGCGCCGATCAGGACGGCGAAGCCGATCTGGACGGCGAGTGCGGCCCCGGCGGTGGAGGCGGCGACCAGCGCCAGGATCGCGGTGGCGTTCACGGCCGCCGCGGCCAGACCGATCCGGCGCTGCCCGCGGCGGTCGGCGAGCCGGCCGACCAGCGGCCCGCCGACGGCCTGGGCGGTGGCGAGGGCGCCGGTCACCGCGGAGCCCTGCCAGACGCTGCCGGTCTCGCGGCTGACCAGCAGCAGGGCGCCGATCGGGCACATCGCGTTGGGCAGCCGGCCCAGCAGCGACCAGAGCAGCACCCGGCGGCCGGTCAAGCGGGTGGCGGTGCGGAACGTCGAGCGTGCGGCCATCGCGGCCGGCCCCCATCCGGGCCGGGCCCGGGCGCCCGCCTCCCGGCCTCCGGCCCCGAACGTCCGGACGGTCCGCGGGTGTTGACCCTGCCACCCTAGGCGGGCCCGGCGGCCGCCGGAACGGTCCGATCGCCCAGCGGATCGCACAGCGCGGCGGCGTCCGGTTTGGACGACCCGACAGGCGGGATCAGACGATCCGTCAGGATCCCTGCGTCAGGCTCTCGTAGGCCTCGCGCACCCGGCGGTCCATGGCCAGCGAGAACTGCGCGTCGGCGACCGCCCGGGCCAGCGGGCGCACCCGGCGGATCCGCTCGGTCAGCACGGCGGCCTCCTCGGGGCTGAGGTCCTCCACGTGCGCCAGGTCGCCCAGCAGGTGGTCCCGGGCGAGGTCGGTGAACGCCCCGGCCACGGCGTCCGCGTGCTCCTGCGCCCGGCGGCTGACCGCGAGCACCGCGGCCAGCGGGACGCCCTCCTCGACCAGGGCGATGGTGGCGTCCATCAGCCGGCGGCTGATGTGGGTGATGCCCTCGTCCTCGACGGTGATGTAGCCCTGGGCGATCGACTCGGCGGTGTTCTCGGGGGTGAGCTGGTCGCCGAAGGCGTCGACGACCTCCGCCCAGGCCATCCGGACGGGGGTCTCGTCGGACCACGGGGCGGTGATCTCGTTGCGCAGGCCGATCAGGTCGGCGACGTCCCGGCCGCGCTCGCCCGCGCCGATCAGCTCGGTGATGCCGCCGAGCGTGTGCCCGCGGTCCAGCAGTTCGCCGATCATGCGCAGCCGGGCCAGGTGCTCCTCGCCGTACCAGGCGATCCGGCCCACCTTGCGGGGCGGCTGGAGGAGCTTGCGCTCGCGGTAGAAGCGCAGGGTGCGCACGGTGATGCCGGCCGCCTCGGCGAGTTCCTCGACGCGGTACTCCCGGGCCCGTCCGGTGCTGCTGATCTCCGCCACGCCGCTCAGCATAGGCGGCGGCCCACGGCAACGGATGTCGCCGGCCTCCTTCCGCGAACCGCCGGCACGGGCTACCCTGCCGATCGTGCCAGTGTTTACTGGCGCGGTTTGAATGGACGGACCAGCCGCCCCGCGCAACGCCCCCGCCCCCTCGCCCAGGAGCCGCCGCATGGCACCCCGCAGCAAGCAGACACCCGCGCCGACCCCCGTCCCCCACGTGCGGGTCGCCGTGATCGGATCCGGCTTCGGCGGCCTCGGCGCCGGCGTGCGCCTGCGCCGCGCCGGCATCACCGACTTCGTCATCCTGGAGCGCGCCGACGCGGTCGGCGGCACCTGGCGCGACAACAGCTACCCCGGCTGCGCCTGCGACGTCCCCTCCCACCTGTACTCCTTCTCCTTCGCGCCCAACCCCGAGTGGCCGCGCAGCTTCTCCGGCCAGCCGGACATCCGCGCCTACCTGGAGAAGGTCGCCGACACCTTCGGTCTCCGCCCGCACCTGCGGTTCGGCGCCGAGGTCCTGGAGGCCCGCTGGGAGGAGGACGCCACCCGCTGGCGGCTCACCACCCGCGCCGGCGAATGGACCGCCGACGCCGTGGTCTCCGCCGCCGGCCCGCTCGCCGACCCGCAGATCCCCGACATCCCGGGCCTCGCGGACTTCCCCGGCACGGTCTTCCACTCCTCGCGCTGGGACCACGACTACGACCTCGCCGGCAAGCGCGTCGCCGTGGTCGGCACCGGCGCCTCCGCCGCGCAGATCATCCCGGCCATCCAGCCGAAGGTCGGCCGGCTCACCGTCTTCCAGCGCACCCCCGCCTGGGTGCTGCCGCGCCGAGACCGCGAGATCACCGGCCTGGAGAAGTGGCTGCACGGCGCCCTGCCGCCGACCGGCGCGCTGCGCCGCGGCACGCTCTTCGCCCTGCGCGAGCTCCAGGTGGACGCCTTCGTCCGCCGCCCCGGCCTGCTGAGGGCCGTTCAGCGGATCGCCGAGCGGCACATCGCCCGCGGCGTCGCCGACCCCGCGCTGCGCGCCCGGCTCACCCCGGACTACCGGATCGGCTGCAAGCGGATCCTGCTCAGCAACACCTACTACCCGGCGCTGGCCGCGGCCAACACCGAGGTGGTCCCGACCGGCCTGCGCGAGGTCCGCGGCTCCACCCTGGTCGGCGCGGACGGCAGCGAGCACGAGGTGGACGCCATCGTGTTCGGCACCGGCTTCCACGTCACCGACATGCCGATCGCCCAGCGGGTGCACGGCATCGGCGGGCGCAGCCTGGCCGAGGAGTGGAAGGGCGGCATGGAGGCGCTGCGCGGCTCCACCGTCCGCGGCTTCCCCAACCTGTTCTTCGTGATCGGCCCCAACACCGGCCTCGGCAACAGCTCGATGATCCTGATGATCGAGTCCCAGCTGAACTACCTGGTGGACGCGCTCACCACGCTCTCCTCGGTCGGCGCCACCGCGATGCAGCCCACCGCGCGCGCCCAGCGCCACTGGAACCTCGAACTCCAGCAGCGGATGTCCCGCACCGTCTGGACGACCGGCGGCTGCCGCAGCTGGTACCTCGACGACCAGGGCCGCAACACGGTGCTCTGGCCCGGCTCCACCACCTCCTTCCGCCGGGCCACCCGCCGGGTTGACCTCGCCGAGTACGACCTGATCAAGCGGGACGCCCGGGTCGGTGCGGAGGTGGCCGCGTGATCGCCCCGGACTTCGTCCTGCCGGACCCGGCGGCGGTCCACCGGATCCGCTCCGCCGACGGCACCGGCCTCAACGCCGAGGTGTACGGCCCCGAGGGGGCGCCGGTGGTGGTGCTGGCGCACGGCTGGACGTGCTCCACGCCGTTCTGGGCGCCCGTGGTCAACCGGCTGGCCGCCGACCACCGGGTGATCGCCTACGACCAGCGCGGACACGGCCGCAGCGAGGCCCCGGCCGGCCCGGACGGCTACGGCACCGGCAAGCTGGCCGACGACCTCGGGGCCGTGCTCGCCGCACTCGTCCCGGCGGGGGAGCGGGCGGTGCTGGCCGGCCACAGCATGGGCGGCATGACGATCATGGCCGCCGCCGACCGGGCCGAGGTGCTCGACCGGACGGCCGGCGCGGTGCTGATCAGCACCGGCCCCGCCGACCTGGTCGCGGAGCTGCTGGTGGTGCCGGCCGCCGTCCGCCCGGCGGGGCTGCGCCGGGCACTGCACCGGCTCGTCCTGGAGTCCCGGCTGCCGCTCGGGCCGGTGACCGCGGTCAGCCGGGCGCTGCTGAAGTACGCCACCATGGGCCCGCGCACCCCCGCCGCGGAGGTGGCGGCCTGCGCCCGGGTGGTGCACGCCTGCCCGACCGCCGTCCGGTACCAGTGGGCGAAGGTGCTCGGCGCGCTGGACGTGACGGCGGGCCTGGCGAAGCTCGCCGTGCCGACCGCCGTGGTGGTCGGCAGCCACGACCGGCTGACCCCGCCGGTGCACGCCCGCCGGATGGCCGCCGCGCTGCCGGACCCGCAGGGGCTGCTGGAGCTGCCCGGGGCCGGCCACATGTCGCCGATGGAGCGGCCCGCCGAGGTCGCCGCCGAGATCCGCCGGATCGCCGCCCTGCACACCGCCACCACCCCGAGGAGTGAGTCCGCGTGAACCCGCCCCTGTCCTCCCAGGTCGTCGTCGTCACCGGGGCCGCCCGCGGCATCGGCGCCCTGATGGCCCGTACGCTCTCCGCGCAGGGCGCCAAGGTCGCCCTGGTCGGGCTGGAACCGGCCGAGCTCAAGGCGGTCGCCGCCGCGTGCGGCCCGCACGCCTCCGCGTGGGAGGCCGACGTCACCGACCTGGACGCGCTGACCGCGGTCGCCCGGCAGATCCAGGACCGCTACGGCCGGATCGACACCGTGGTGGCGAATGCGGGCATCGCGATCGGCGGCCCGCTGCTGGACAGCGACCACCGGGCCTTCACCCGGGTGATCGAGGTCAACCTGCTGGGGAGCGTCGCCACCGCCCGGGCGTTCCTGCCCGCGCTGGTGGAGAGCCGCGGCTACCTGCTGCAGATCGCCTCGCTGGCCGCGCTCACCCCCGCGCCGCTGATGTCCGCGTACTGCGCCAGCAAGTCCGGCGTGGAGGCCTTCGCGCACGCGCTGCGCGCCGAGGTCGCCCACCAGGGCGTGCGGGTCGGCGTCGGCTACCTGAGCTGGACCGACACCGACATGGTGCGCGGCGCCGACCAGGACACCGTGCTGGCCCAGATGCGGGCCCGGCTGCCGTGGCCGGCCAACAAGACGTATCCGCTGGGCCCGGCGGTGGACCGCCTGGTGGCGGGCATCGCCCGCCGCTCGGTGCACGTGTACGCGCAGGCCTGGCTGCGCGGCATGCAGCCGATCCGCTGGCTGGTGCCGTCCGTGGTGGCGCTGGGCGGCCGGCGCGACATGGCGCGGCTGGAGCCGCGGCTGAGGGAGACCGCGGGCAGCCGGCGGAACCCGGTGGGCGCCGGCGGCGCCGCGGACACCGCCGCCCGTGCGGCGCACGACCCGTCCGATGGGGCGGCCGGGTAGCGACACGTGCGCCGCCCGAGGGGCGGTGCGGTGCGCCGGGGCCCGGAGATCCGCGGCCCCGG
>NZ_JBHWBW010000017.1:13633-36369 GCF_042735675.1 Kitasatospora sp. NPDC059571 | reverse complement strand
CGGCGGGGCCGCCCGACACCGGGCGGTGGCGCACAACCCCCCGCGGGTCGGGCGGAGCGGGCCCCCGCCGCAGAAGCGCCGGCGGCCGCGCGGTGCCGGTCCGTCAGTCGCCGGACGGCCCGGCCAGGTTGCGGGTGAGCCACTCCAGCGTGGTCGGGATCATCTTCTTGAAGTCGGAGGTGAGGTGCTTGCCGCCGGGCTGCTCGTAGTAGTCGACGGTCAGCGGCGGCGCGGCCTTCTTCACCCACGCCTTGACCAGCCCGGTCTCGTAGGCGTTGGAGCCGCCGGCGGTCGCGAGCATCCGGACGTCCGCCCGGCCCTGGGCGACCAGTTCGCCGGGGCTGTTGGCCAGCCGCTCCTGCTCGTGGCCCTTCCACAGCGGCGAGTCGGGGTTGAAATAGCCGTCGATCGGCACCGCCGCCTTGAAGACGTCGGGGTGTTGCAGGGCGAGCTTCGCGCTGCAGAACGCGCCGGTGGAGGCGCCCATCAGGCCCCAGCCGTCGCGGCCCTTGAGGGTGCGGAAGTTCGCCCGCACGAAGTCGGGGATGTCCTGGGACATCCAGGTGCCGATCTTCGGCTGGCCCGGGATGTCGGAGCACTCCAGGGCCTGCGACTCCCGGGAGTCGAGGTTCTGCACCGGCATGACGAGGATGAACGGGTGGGCCCGGCCCTGCTTGGCGAGATCCGCGTCGATCTTCTGGATCGGCAGCTGGTTGTCCGTCCAGGTGTTGTAGCCGGCGCTCTGGCCGCCCGCGTACAGGGTGAGCACCGGGAAGCCGTAGGTCGCGTACTTGGGGTCGTTGTACTGCGGCGGCAGCCAGACCCAGACCTTGCCGCTGACCCCCGACTTGGCGCCCTTGAGCGTGGTCACCGTGATCGGGCCTGCCTCGGTGTCGCGGACGTGCGAGAAGGCCGCGGCGGGCCCGGCGGGCATCAGCACCCGGCTCGGCTTCGGCGTGGGGCTCGGGGTCGCGGGCGCGGCGGCGGAGCCGGCGGTCGCGGCCGCGTCGTGCGAGCCGGCGGGGGCCGCGGCGGATCCGCAGCCGGTCAGCGCCGCGGCCAGCGCGATCACTGCGGCGCCGGCCCCGAGGGCACGGGTGCGGACGGCGCGGGTGCGGGTGGACTGCTGCGAGGGCACGGTGGGGACTCTCCGACGGCGGGGCGCCCGGCGGGCGCCGGGCGGGCGGCCCCGGGGCGGGGCCGTCCGAGATCCTATGACGCGGACCTGCGGAAACCGGTTGCGACTACCCGGCCAACCGGCTGAACGGCGGGGGAACATCCCCGCCGTCCGGCGGGGTCGGGAGCTTGCGCCGAGCAAGTACCGCGCGCCCGCCCCGCGTGTTGGACGGTCCTACCGGTGACAGGGCCGCCGCCCTCGGCGATCATCGGGGGACGCCCCGCCACCGCCCGAACCCCGCCACCGCCGACGCCAGCACCGCCCCGAGGGAGCACCGCCATGCCGCAGCAGATCGCCGTCGTCACCGGGGCCGGCAGCGGCATCGGCCGGGCCGTGGCCGTGGAGCTCGGCGCGGCCGGGTGGCAGCTGGTGCTGGCCGGGCGGCGGGCCGAGCCGCTGCGCGCCACCGCGCGGGCCGCCGCCGCTTCGGCGGCCGAGGGGACGACGGGTGAGGGGACGACGGGCCGCAGGGCGCCGGCGCCCGTGGTGGTGCCGACCGACGTGACCGACCCGGCCGCGGTGGACGCGCTGTTCGCCGAGACCGCGGAGCGCTTCGGCCGGCTCGACCTGCTCTTCAACAACGCCGGCACCTTCGGCGCGCCCACCCCGGTGGAGGACCTCGCGCCGGCGGACTGGCGGGCCGTGGTCGACCTCAACCTGACCGGCGCGTTCCTCTGCGCGCAGGCCGCGTTCCGGCTGATGAAGGCGCAGGACCCGCAGGGCGGGCGGATCATCAACAACGGCTCGATCTCCGCCCATGCACCGCGCCCGCACTCGATCGCGTACACCGCGACCAAGCACGCCGTCACCGGGCTCACCAAGTCGCTGTCGCTGGACGGCCGCCCGTACCGGATCGCCTGCGGGCAGATCGACATCGGCAACGCGGCCACCGACATGACCGCGGCGATGGAGACCGGTGTGCGGCAGGCGGACGGGCGGATCGCCCCCGAGCCCACCATGGACGTGGCGGACGTGGCCCGCACCGTCCGGCACATGGCGCAGCTGCCGTTGGAGGCGAACGTGCAGTTCGCCACCGTGATGGCGACGGCGATGCCGTACATCGGCCGGGGCTGACCCGCGCCGTCCGGGACGCGGCCGGCGGCGGATGGACGCCCACCCCGGCCCGGCCCCCACGCCGACCCCCAGCCCCACCGCGACCGGCAGCACCCCGCCGCCCGGCGACCGCAACGCCTGCGGCGCGATCGAGGCAGAGTCGTTCGACGGGCAGTCGGGCCCGGTCACCGAGGCCTGCTCCGGGGGCGGCCAGGACGTCGGGATGCGGCGGCGGTGGCCGTTCACTCGTCGTGCGAGTGCCGGTAGTACGGCACCGGTCCGTCCGCGTCCAGCCGGTACACGCTGGTCGTGGGCCAGTACTCGCCCGCCTCGGTGGCGGGCAGGTCGGGGCGGAGGATCATCCGGAGCGCCGGCGGCGGCGCGCCGGGCCGGACACGCTTGAGGTGTCCGTCCCAACGGCCGCCGCAGAGCTCGACATCGAGAACGGTGGGGGCGCTGTTCACCCGACCGATCGTGCCACCGGAGCGGCAAACCGACCTTCAGAGCGCCATCCGACCACCCGATCGGGGGGTTTGGACCGGCTGCCCGTGTCCTCGCCCCCCCGGCCGGCCGCCCTCAGCTGCGCCAGGTGTCGGCGAGGGTGACCTGGCCGCTCGCCGGGACGGTCGCCGTCCGGTTGGCACCGGACTCCCAGGTGACCGTGCCGGCGGCGTCCTTGCGGATGTACTTGTACTCGAACGAGGTGCCGCCGGCCATCGCGACGCTCAGCTTCCAGACCGGGTAGCTCGCCGAGGAGAGCAGCAGGGCCTGCGAGGTGTCCCAGCTGCCGAGGGCCGAGGTGCTGCCGACCACGTAGATGTTCTGGCCGACCACCGTGGTGGCGTTGACCGCGAAGGAGGCGCCGGTGGTGGTGCCGGTGGCCGTGGCGGTCGGGGTGGGCGAGGCGGAGGACGTGGCGCACGGGTCGCCGCTGCCGATCACGCCGTCCTTGACGGTGACATTGCCGGTGCCCAGCGCGTAGTTGGCGCTGTTGTTGTTGTCCCAGGTGCCGGAGCCGTTGTTGAAGGTGGCGGCGAGGCCGGTGGCGGAGCCGAGGTCGGCGGTGTACTTGACCCAGCCGGTGCAGGCCGCGGTCATCGCGACGCCGGGCGCGGTGGTCCAGGTGCCGCCGGTGGGCGCGTAGTGCAGGTAGTACGCCGACCAGTTCTTGTCGGTGGAGTAGAAGACGGTGGCGGTGTTGCTGCCGGTCGGGCTCGCGGTCGCGGTGGGCGAGGCGGTGGCACCCGCGCCGACGTAGAGGGCGACGGCGTCGCCGGCGGCGACGGTGGCGGTGAACTTCCCGTCCGAGCCGACCGTGTACGCGGTGCCGGAGCAGCCGCCGCCGGCCGTCGGGTCGCCGTGCTGCACGTCGCAGTAGGTGCCGGCGGGCAGCGAGGTCTGGAAGGTCTGGGTGATCGGGCCGCTCTCGTGGTTGATCGCGACGTAGCCCTTGCTGCCGCGGCCGAACGCGATCGCGTTGTTGCCGTTGGACCACCAGTTGGTCAGGCCGGTGCCGGAGACCGCGTTGCGGAAGCCGACCATGTTGGCCACCTGGCGCCAGGCGTGGGTGCAGTTCCAGCCGTCCTGGTAGCAGGCGTTGACGGTGCCGCCGTTCGGCGGGCCGTCGTCGTTGTTGGTGAAGGCGTAGCCGGAGTACACGTTGGGCGAACCGTACGGGTAGGCCAGCATGAAGACGTTGGCCAGCGTGTAGCTGTTGCCGTACTTGTAGGTGAGGGTCGAGCCGTTGCGCTCGGTGTCCCAGTTGTCGACGAAGGTGCGGGCCTGGGCGCTCGGGAGCAGGCCGCTGCCCCAGCTCGCCAGGTCGGAGATCCTCCCTCCGTTGAAGGCGCTCTTCAGCCAGGTGCCGGAGCGGAACTCGTCGACGTCGCCGTTGCCGGTGTACTCGGAGGGCTGCACGGCCTCGCCCGCGCCGTAGATGACCTCCTGCACCCAGTAGGCGTTGGGGTTGCTCATCCTGGCCTTGATGGCGGCGAGGTCGGAGGCGGCGATGTGCTTGGCCGCGTCGATCCGGAAGCCGTCCACGCCGAGGGTCAGCAGGTCGCTGAGGTAGTTGGCGATGGTCTGCTGGACGTACGAGGAACCGGTGTCCAGGTCGGCGAGGTTCACCAGCTCGCAGGTCTGCACGTTGGTGCGGTCGCCGTAGTTGCTGATCGCCTGGCGGCAGCCGTGGAAGTCCTGGTCCTGGTAGTAGCCCGGGTAGTTGTACTTGGTGTACTGGGTACCGCCGGTGCCGGTGCCGGAGCCCGCCGTCATGTGGTTGACCACCGAGTCGGCGATCACCTTGACGCCGGCCGCGTGGCAGGTGTTCACCATGGACTGGAAGGACGTGCGGTCGCCGAGGCGGCCGGCGATCTTGTAGCTGACGGGCTGGTAGGAGGTCCACCACTGGGCGCCCTGGATGTGCTCCTGGGGCGGCGAGACCTCGACGAAGCCGTACCCCTTGGGGCCGAGCGTGTCGGTGCACGCCTTGGCCACGGAGTCGAACTTCCACTCGAAGAGGGTGGCGGTGACGTCCTTGCTGCTGGGTGGGGTGGCCTCGGCGGTGGGGGCGACGGTGAGCCCGGCACCGATCGAGAGGGCCAGGGCGGCGGACGCGGTGAGTGCGCCGATCGCGCGGCCGCGGCGGCCGGCGCTGACGGTGGTGACCACGGTGTCTCCTGGGTCTGGGTGGGGGTGAGCCAGGGCCGCCCGCGGTACAGGGGTGGCGGGCGGTGGTGCGGGGTGGGGGCGCGAGGGCGATACGCCGTCGGCGCGGCACCTGCCGTGTCGGTTTCTGCAAGACCATTGAAACTTGCAGGAAACTTTCAACGCGCCGAACTTACGGCGGCCGTGAACGGAGCGTCAAGGGAGCGGAAGGCAACGAATCGGACTCGCCAGTAACATCGGCGAACTCCACTGATACCTCACCGGCGCCACGGCGCATCTAAGAGGGGGACGCCAACCACACCGACAACGCACACACGGGGGAACGACGGAATGCAACGAGCTCTCGACTTCGAGGAGTTCGCGAGCACCCGCACGCGAAGGCTCTTCCATGTGGCCTACCTCATGTGCGGGGACTGGCACCAGGCCCAGGACCTGGTCCAGACGACCCTCGCCAAGATGTTCGCGATATGGCCGCGGCTGCGCCGTCGCGAGGACGAGACCGGCCTGGACGCCTACGCCCGCACCGTGCTGCTGCGCACCTACCTCTCGCACCGCCGCCTGAAGCGCTCCACCGAGGTGGTGCTCGCCGACCTGCCGGACCATCCGCAGCCGGCCGGCCACGGCAGCGACCTGAAGCTGACCCTCACCGCGGCGCTCGGCCAACTCCCGCCCCGGAACCGGGCAGTGGTCGTCCTGCGGTACCTGGAGGACCACAGCATCGAGGCGGTCGCCGACATGATGGGCATCTCCGCCGGCGCGGTGAAGAGCCTCAACACCCGTTCGCTGGCCCGGCTGCGGGAGATCCTCGGCGAGGACCGCGAACTCCTCTTCCGGCTCTGACTCCTCCCCGCCCCTTCACAGCTCCCGGAGCGCGCACCATGGACATCGAAGACGACCTCAGCAGGCTGCTCGGCGCGGGCGCCGACCAGATCCACGTTCCCGTACAGACCATCGTCGCCGAGGCCGCGGCCCGCGGCCGCAGGCTGCGCCGCCGCCGGCGGATCACCCGGGCCGTCGGGGCGGTCGCCGCCGTGGCCCTGCTCACCGGCGGGGTGGCCGCGTTCGGCCCCGGCCGGACCCCGCACACCCAGGCACCCGCGACGAACGCCCCCAGTGGCCCGGCCCCATCCGCCCTCGGCCCGACCGACCCCCCGGTGAACGGCGAGGTCGCCACCACCGGGGCCGGGCTGCTCGGCATCCTCGCCGAGCTGCTGCCCGACTCGACCCGGTTCACCTCGTTCAGCGGCACCGGCCTCCCCGACCGGTCCGCCCTGATGCGGGTCGACGTGGACTTCGGCGACCACCTGCCCAGCACCGTCACCGTGGAACTCAGGAAGGACTGGGCGAAGGACGTCTGCCCGCAGGGCGACAGCCCGCAGGCACGCGACTGCATCAACGTGCCCATCGGAAAGCCCCAGTACCAGGACTCGGTCCCCGGCAGCACGCTCCCCCTGAGCTACCGGGTCCAGGTCAGGCGGGCCGACGGCTCGGCGATCGAGCTGGCCCTCTACAGCGGGCATCTCAACCCCGCCACCAGCGAGAATCCCATCACCCCCACCCGAACGGAGCCGCCGCAGACGCCGGCGTTCTGGGGCGGTGTCGCCAAGTCCCCGCTGTGGAGCCTGCGGATCCCGGTCGACACCGCCAGGGACGGCGCCACCCGGGCCTCCGCCATCCAGGAGTGAGCCGCGGCCCGGGCCCGAGCCGGGTCGGGTCGGGTCGGGTCGGGTCAGGTCGGGAGGCGAGCAGGTGATCAGGCGATCAGGCGATCAGGCGACAGCGGGTCAGACCGCGTCCGGCCCGCGCTCGCCGGTGCGCACCCGGACGATGCCGTCGACCGGCACGCACCAGACCTTGCCGTCGCCGATCTTGCCGGTGCGGGCGGCGGCCACGATGGTGTCCATCACCTCGTCGGCGTCCTCGTCCTCGACGACGACCTCGATCCGCACCTTCGGCACCAGGTCGATCCGGTACTCGGCACCCCGGTAGACCTCGGTGTGGCCGTGCTGGCGCCCGTAGCCGCTCGCCTCGGTGACCGTGAGCCCGTGCACCCCGCGCTCCTGCAGCGCGGTCTTGACCTCGTCGAGCTTGAACGGCTTGACGACGGCGGTGATCAGCTTCATGCGGTGGCGGCCTTGTCGGACGGGTGCGCGAGCACGGTGGCGTGGGCCGTCGTGCCGTGGCCCAGGACGCCGTGATCGTACGCGGTCTCGGCGTGCACGGCGAGGTCGAGTCCGGTCAGTTCGTGCTCGGCCGGGGCCCGGAAGCCCATCACCCGGTCGACCGCCCAGCCGATGCCGTAGGTGGCCGCGAAGGCGTACCCGCCGACGGCGAGGACGGCGACGAGCTGCTTGCCGGCGAGCCCGGGGCCGGCGCCGCTCAGCAGCCCCTCGGGGCCGCCGGTCATCACGGCAGTGGCGAAGACGCCGATCAGCAGGGTGCCGATCACGCCGGCCACGAAGTGGACGCCCACCACGTCCAGCGAGTCGTCGAAGCCGAACCGGAACTTCCAGCTCACCGCGTACGAGCAGACCACGCCGGCGGCCAGGCCGATCACCAGCGCGCCGAACAGCGACACGCTGCCGCAGGACGGGGTGATGGCGACCAGTCCGGCGACCGCGCCGGAGGCCGCGCCGAGCGTGGTGGCGTGGCCGTCGCGGCGCTTCTCCACCAGCAGCCAGCCCAGCAGCCCGGTGCAGCCGGCCGCCTGGGTGTTGAGCAGCACGGCCGCGGCGGTGCCGTTGGCGCCCATCGCCGAGCCCGCGTTGAAGCCGAACCAGCCGAACCAGAGGAGCCCGGCGCCGAGCAGCACCAGGGGCAGGTTGTGCGGCCGCATGGCCTCCTTGCGGAAGCCGATCCGCGGGCCGAGCAGCAGGGCCAGGGCGAGGCCGCTGGCGCCGCAGTTGACCTCGACCACGGTGCCGCCGGCGTAGTCCAGCGCGCCCATCCGGGCGATCCAGCCGCCGGGCGCGAACACCCAGTGCGCGACCGGCACGTACACCAGCAGCGTCCAGACGGCGGTGAACGCCACCCAGGCGCCGAAGCGGGTGCGGTCGGCGACCGCGCCGCTGATGAGCGCCGCCGTGATGATCGCGAAGGTCAGCTGGAAGGTCGCGAAGAGCAGGGTGGGCACGTGGCCGGTCAGGCTGGCCGGGGTGATCCCCGCCATCCCGAGGTGGTCGAGGCCGCCGATCAGGCCCCAGCCGCCCGCGTCCCGGCCGAAGGCGAGCGAGTAGCCGGCCGCCAGCCAGACCACGGTGACCACCGCGATCGACACGAAGCTCATCATGATCATGTTGAGCACGCTCTTGGTGCGGACCATGCCGCCGTAGAACAGCGCCAGGCCGGGAGTCATCAGCAGGACCAGCGCGGTACTGGCCAGCAGCCAGGCGGTGTCGCCGGTGTCGAGCCCGGCCGTGGAGTCAGCGAGGAGCATGCGGAACCTTCCCGTGCGGCGCGCCGCAGGGTGGGGTGGCGCGTCGGTCGGGGAAGTTTTGCCCGGTGGCGTTTCGGCTTGCGGACAGGCGTGTTTCACCGGTGTTTCGTGTTTCGTCTCAGTTACTGAGATCTCACAGGGCCTCCCCTGCCCTGACACGGGCACCCCGCGGGCACGGGACGCGGGTACGGCGGAGGGGCCCGGCGATGCCGGGCCCCTCCGTCGGTGCGCTACCGCTCTACCGCTTCACCGCGTCGGGTGCCGCGGGTTCAGCTGGTCTGGATCGAGGTGTCGTCGATGACGAAGCTCGTCTGGAGCGAGGAGTCCTCGACGCCGTTGAACTTCAGGGTGACCGACTGGCCCGCGTAGGCGGACAGGTCGATCGTCTTCTGGGCGTAGCCGGTGGCGGCGTTGACGTTGGAGTACGAGGCGACCGTGGTGCCGTTGGCGGTCACGGTGAGCTTGTCGTACGCGGTCGAGCCGGTCTCGGCGGTGTCGATGTGCAGCCAGTAGCTGAGGGTGGCCTTGCAGCCGGCCGGGATGGTGACGGTCTGCGAGACGGAGTCGGTGTGGGTGGAGCCGTAGCCGTTCAGCCAGGCCTTCCAGGAGCCGGAGTGCGCGGCCTCGGAGGAGCTGTTGTCGACGACGCCGCTGGTGGTGGTCCAGGGGGCGGCGCTGCCGGTCTCGAAGCCGGCGTTGCCGAGCAGCTGGGCCGGGGTGCAGGTGCCGCCGCCGCGGAGCTGACCGTCCAGGTGAAGCTGGTCGACCCGGTCTTGTTCGCGGCGTCCTTCGCGGTGACCGTCACGTTGTACGTGCCGGCCGCCGTCGCGGCACCGGTGATCTTGCCGCTGGAGGAGATCGACAGACCGGTCGGCAGACCCGTCGCCGAGAACGTCAGCGGAGCGGTGCCACCGGTCGCCGCGATCTGCAGGTTCGCCGTCCCGTTCAGCGCGGTCGTCTGGTTGCCCGGGTTGGTGACGGTGACGCCGCCGGCCGGCAGCGAGCCGACGTTGACCGCGGCCCAGGCGGTGGCGACCGCGTTGTACTCGGCGCTGCTCGCGCCGTACAGGTCGGTCGCCGCGCTGAGGGTGGCGGTGCGCGCCGAGGCGTAGTTGGTGGTGGAGGTCATGTAGACGCTGAGCGCCCGGTACCAGATCTGCGCGGCCTTGTCGCGGCCGATGCCGCTGACCGTGATGCTGTTGGCGGTGGGCGAGTTGTAGCTGACGCCGTTGATGACCTTGGCTCCGCTGCCCTCGGACAGCAGGTAGAAGAAGTGGTTGGCGACGCCGGACGAGTAGTGCACGTCCAGGTTGCCGACACCCGAGTACCAGGAGTCGGCGGAGCTGCCGTCCTTGGAGGGCTTGTCCATGTAACGGAGCGGCGTGCCGTCCCCGTTGATGTTGATCAGCTCGCCGATCAGGTAGTCCGGGTTGTCGGACGGGATGTTGGCGTAGAACTCCACCATCGTGCCCATGATGTCGCTGGTGGCCTCGTTGAGGCCGCCGGACTCGCCCGAGTAGTTCAGGCCGGCGGTGTTGGAGGTGACACCGTGGCTCATCTCGTGTCCCGCGACGTCGAGTTCGGTCAGCGGGTGGGTGTTCCCGGAGCCGTCGCCGTAGGTCATGCAGAAGCAGGTGTCGTCCCAGAACGCGTTCACGTAGTTGCTGCCGTAGTGGACGCGGCTGTAGGCGCCGACACCGTCGTTGCGGATGCCGTTGCGGCCGAAGGTGTTCTTGTAGAAGTCCCAGGTGGCCGCGACGCCGTAGTGGGCGTCGACCGCGGCGGACTCCTTGTTGGAGACCGTGCCGTCGCCCCAGCTGTCGGTGGACTTGGTGAACAGGGTGCCGTTGCCGGACGTCCCGTTGTTCAGGTTGGTGGTGTACATCCCGCCGCGGGTGGTGTCCTTCATCTGGTACGTCGAACCCGACAGCGAGGTGCCGATGGTGACGTTGCCGACGAAGACGCCCTTGCCGGTGCCGGTCTCGACGCCCTCGAACTTCTGGATGACGGCGCCGGTCTTGGCGTCGGTCACCACGTGCATCTTGCTCGGGGTGCCGTCCGACTCCATGCCGGAGACGACGGTCTCCCAGGCCAGGCGCGGGTGGTTGTCGGCGGCCCAGACGACCAGGCGCGGGGCGGTCTCCAGCGCGGCGCCGGACTGCGCGGCGAGGGCGGCGGCCTGGGCCTTGGGTGCGGCGAGCGCCGGGGTGGTGCTCAGGCCGTTCAGCGAGGCGGTGCTGGCCCGGTCCACGCCCTTGGTGACGCCGGCGGCGCTCTGGTGCACCACGAGGTCGCCGCCGAGCACCGGCAGGCCGCCGTAGGTGCGCTCGTAGCGGTAGTGCTTGGCGCCGTTGGCGTCCTGGACGACGTCCTTGACGACGAGCTGCTCCTGGCTGCCGAGGCCGAGCGACTGCGCCAGGGCGGCGCTCTTCTGGCCGGCGTCGGAGATCAGCTGGGCGCGGCTGGAGACGGCCTGGGCGCCCGCGGAGGGGGCGCTGGGGGCGGCCTGCGCCACCACGGGGAAACCGGTGACCAGCAGCGCGGTGGTGGCCGCCAGCGCGGCCATGCTCACCCGGGCAGGGGTGCGGGACATGCGGACTCCTTTTCCGACCGGCCGCGGGGTCACGGACGGTGGAGAGAACCTGGGCCGCGGGGTTGCGGCGCAGCGGGGGCCCGGCCGCCGGTGCGCGGCGCGGGTGCGGTGCAATCAGGTGCGGTGGAATCAGGTGCGATGGAATCAGATGCACGGCAGGGGTCGGCCGGTGGCGCTGAGCCTTGCTGGATCAGCCGCACCGGGGGTGGGGGACCATCCCGCCTGCAGCCGGAGGGAATCGTGGCGCAAACGGCGGGTGAATGACAGATGCATGCCACCAGATGGCCAACAAACGCCAATGCCCGCGCAAAGCTGACGGTAAGTCGCCTTGATCGCCACGGCGCACCCCCGCCGCCCCCCGGCCGCTCCCGCCCCGGCACCCACCCCGCCCCTACCGGCCGCGGACCCGGGCGGCTCGGTGCACGAACGGCTCCCCCACGGGTGCGGATGCCGCACCTTCCGGCCGGATGCCATCGGTTTTCGGCCAACGCCGAAGGGGCCCCGCGCGGACGCGGAGCCCCTTCTTCCTACGGACGATTCGTCAGTTCTGGACGAACACCGCCACGGTGCGGGCCGGCACGGTGAAGGTGCCGGAGGCCGCGTCGAAGGCGGACTGCTTGACCACCGGGTCGGCACCGGCGGCCTGCACCGGGTGCAGCGCCTGGCGGGTGCCGGCGAGTGCGTCGACCGCCTGCCGCTGCTCGGTGGGCGTGGCGTTGAACACCACGGTGAGGCCCTTCTCGGCGCCCGGGAGGCCGGTGCCGTCCAGGTGCAGCACGATCACGCCGGGGGTCTCGGCGGCCGTCCCGGAGAGCGGGAAGGACAGCCGCTTCTGCACCTCCGCGGTGCTCGCCAGGGCGAACAGCGGCGAGGACTGCCGGATCCGCAGGAACTGCTGGTACATCGAGGTGGTGGCGTGCTCGTCGTTGCAGCCGACGGTCAGCTTCGGGTTGTCCAGCAGAGCCTTGGCGGCCGGCCACATCGACTGGTTGTCGGCCGCCATCGGCAGGCCGCGGCCCCAGCCGTTGCCCTGGGTGCAGTCCCAGTGGATGGAGTTGAACCAGTCGCCGGAGTCGAAGGAGTTGGCGTCCAGCGACTTGGAGCGCAGCAGGTCACTGCCGGCCACGGCGAAGCCCGGGCCCTGGCTGAACGCGGTGAGCGACAGCCCGAGGGCCTGCATCCGGGCCCGGTCGGCGGGCGCGGTGCCGGACGGCAGCTTGTAGGCGAGCGCGTCGAACAGGTCGGCGTTGTCGTGGGCGTCCACGTACTCGACCGCCTCGCCGGGCTGGGCGGCGTAGCCGGTGGGCGAGCCGTTGTAGTCGACCCCCTTGCCGGTGACGGCCTTTCCGCTGCTGTCGGTGAAGGCGTAGCCGGCCAGGTTGCCGGTCAGGCCGACCTTGACCTGGTCCATCTGGTGCAGCAGCCGGGCCTTCTGCTCGGCCTGGGTGCCGTTGTCCGCCGAGCCGTTCGGGTCGGTGAACAGGCCGGAGGCGAAGCCCTGCTGGGGCGCCGAGGAGAGCATGAAGTTGCCGCCGCGGGCGGCGTCGCGGATCCGGTCGTTGAAGGTGGCGATCCCGGTGCCGGCCATGTTGGTCTGGGTGGCCTGGACGAACCGGGCGTCGTTGGCGACGACGCCGAAGTTCCAGCCCTCGCCGTACAGGAAGATGTTCTTCCCGTCGACGCCGTCGCGCTGCTTCGTCAGGCCGCGCAGCGCGGACTGCACGTCCAGCATGGTCGACTTGGGGTCGATGCCCATCAGGTCGAAGCGGAAGCCGTCGACGCGGTACTGCCGGGCCCAGGTGACGACCGAGTCCACGACCAGCTTGTTCATCATGGCGTGCTCGGGCGCGGTGTCCGCGCAGCAGCTGTCCGTGGTGACCTTGCCGGTGTCGGAGAGCCGCTGGTAGTAGCCGGGGACGACCTTGTCGAGCACCGACTTGTCGTCCTGCCCGGCGGCCGCGGTGTGGTTGTAGACCACGTCGAGGACGACCCGCAGGCCGGCGTCGTGCATCGCCTGGACCATCTCGCGGAACTGCACGGTGCGGGCGGTGCCGTTCGGGTCGGTGGCGTACGAGCCCTCCGGCACCGTGTAGTGCAGCGGGTCGTAGCCCCAGTTGAAGGCGTCGTCGGCCTGGACGGCGGCCACGCACGCCTGCTGCTGGTCGCTGTCGGCGGCGAGCGAGGCGAGGTCGCAGGCGGGCAGCTTCTGGTCGGCGCGGTTCTCCCGGATGGTGGCGATGTCGAAGGTCGGCAGCAGGTGGATGGTGGTGACGCCGGCCTTGGCGAGGTCGCGCAGGTGCTGCATGCCGGCCGACTTCGACTGCGTGAAGGCCAGGTAGGTGCCGCGCTCGTCGGCCGGCACGGTGGTGTCGGCGCTGGAGAAGTCGCGGACGTGCAGCTCCTGGATCTGCTGCTTGGCGGCCGGGATGGCGGCCGGGTTGCTGTGCCGGTCCCAGCCCTTGGGCTTGGTCTCCTTGGCGGACAGGTCCGCGACCAGGCTCCGCTTCGAGTCGGTGGAGAGCGCGACCGAGTACGGGTCGGTGACCGTGTTGACGACGCTCTGCTGGACGCTCGGCGCCCAGACCTTCACCTGGTAGAGGTAGTACTTCCCGTCCAGGTCGTCGTGGCTGCGGGTGAGCGACCAGATGCCGGTGGCGTCGTCGCGCTTGAGCGGCACGGTCCTCGGGGTGCCGCCGGTCGCCTTGTCGAAGAGCTGAACGGAGACCTCGGTGGCGGTCGGTGCCCACAGCGACAGGGTGACCCTGCGGTGGTCGTCGCCGAACCAGCCGTCGTCCTTGCGGCCGCTGTAGACGGGGCCGAGCTGGGCCCCCGCGGCCTTCGCCGCGTACAGGTCGTCGAGCACGCCGGGGATCTGCACGCCGGTCGCGGCGAGCGCGGCGCCGCTGGGCAGGTGCTCGGTGAAGATCACCTGGCTGCGCAGGGCCTGGGTGATCCGGCCCGCGTCGCGGCCGTCGACGGTGAAGGCGCGGTAGCCGGCGAGGTTCGGGAACTTCGCCTTCTGCGCGTCGGTCAGGGTGCCGGGGTTGAGCCGGATCCACTGGCCGGGCTTGTTCAGCACGCCCTTGTCGGCGGTGATGCCGCCGGCCGGGTCGTAGATCAGCGAGGCGCTGGTGCCGCCGTTCAGCGCGGCGTCGGCGGCGCCGTAGGTGGCCGGCACGACGACCGTCTTCGCGTCGATCCACTGGGCGCGGGCGGAGGTGAGGTCGACCTGGGAGGAGGCGCCGGAGGCCTGCGGCAGCAGGTAGCCCTCCTGACCGCCGAGGACCCAGATCTCCCGGCCGCTGGTGGCGAAGTTCAGCGACTGGTCCTGCGGGAGGTCCTTGTCGTTGCCGTTGTGGATGATGTAGCTGAGGCTGGTCGCGCCCGCGGCGAGCGGCACCTCGAAGACCGCGCCGTACGCGTCCTTGCGGACGGGCATCAGCGGGCTGCCCCAGTCGGTGGGGGTGGCGGCGCCCGTCCAGTCGTGCAGGCCCCAGCCGTCGTAGTTGCCGTCGGCGCGGTGGTAGTGGATGACCGCGACGCCGTCCTTCACCGGGACCGCCGGGTCCGGGTCGGTGGTGCGGACGGTGGCGTCACCCTCCTTGATCCACACCGCGCCGGAGGCGGAGACGTCGATGTGGCGGTCGGACTCGACGTCCTTGGTGCCGTTGTTCTCCACCACGAAGCCGACGTCGGACGCGCCCGGCTTCAGCTTCACGTAGGCGAACGCGCCGAACGCGTCGCGGCCGACGAAGCCGTGCCCGGCCGGCCAGGTGGTGGACTCGCCGTCGGCGATGTCGCCCCAGGTGTAGAGGTTCCAGCCGTCGTAGTTCCCGTCCTTGCGCTGGTAGTGCACGATCGCGTACGGGCGGGTGGTGGCGCTGGGCGCCTGCTGCGGCACGGGGGCACCGGTGGTGAAGGAGCCGGTGGTCGAGGCGAGCCGGCCGGCCGCGTCCTGGACGACCGCCTTGTAGCGCACGACGGTGCCGGGCGCGACGGAGCCCAGGTCCTGGGTGACCTTGTACGAGCCGTTGTCGGCGGTGCCGAGCACCTGCCACGGGCCGTTGCCGACCTGCGCGGCGAAGCTGACCCGGTTGAAGCCGCCGCCGGGCACGCCCGCGCCGACGGTGACGGTGCCGGTGGAGCCGTCGGCCGGCGCCTGCAGGGTGATCTGCGGGGCCGCGACGGGCTTGGCCAGCCTGCCGGCGGCCTTGTAGACCACGGAGGACATCGGCGGCACGGTGACGGTGAGCTTCTTGTCCGCGCCGGTGACGGCCTTGGCGCCGGCCGACGGGTACAGCTGCTTGAAGCCCATGCCGGCGGAGAAGGTGTCCAGCGCGACCGTCTTGGCCTCGGCGGAGTTGTTCACCGCGACGACGTACTCGACCTGCTGCTCGGCGCCGATCCGGGAGAACGCGTACACGCCGGGCCCGTCGGCGGCGTAGCGCTCGATCTGGGCGCCGTCCGCCAGCGCCGGGTTGTCCTTGCGCAGCTGGGCCAGGCCGGAGATCCCCCGGTAGAGCGACCCGCTCTCGCCGTACCGGTCGGCGGAGCCCTTGCTGCCGCCGATCACGTTGTCGGCGTTGTACGAGGCGGTCTTCGACGCGAACATGTCCTGGCGGGCGTCCTTGTCGCCGCCTGCGCCGGTGAAACCCTGCTCGTCGCCGTAGTAGACGACCGGCTGGCCGCGGGTGAGGAACTGCAGCTCGTTGGCGAGCCGGTCCTTGGCGAGCAGCACGTCCTGGCCCGCACCCGGGTTGTCGCTCTGCAGGAAGCTGCCGAAGCGGCCCATGTCGTGGTTGCCGAGGAAGGTCGGCAGCTCGTAGGCGTCGGTGTCGGCGCTGGTGTAGCGGTAGTCCTGGCCGTACACGTCGGAGAGCGACTTCGCGGAGCCGCCCTGCGAGACGAAGCGGCGGGCCGCGTCCTGGAAGGCGAAGTCGAGCGTCGCCTGGAGCTTGCCCTTGGTGACGTACGGCGAGGTGACCGCGGTGTCGGCGGAGTAGACCTCGCCGAACATGAAGAAGTTCTTGTTGCCCTGCTGCGCCGCGTACTGCTTGAGCGCGGGGGCCCACTGCTGCCAGAAGGCCATGTTGACGTGCTTGACGGTGTCGATCCGGAAGCCGTCGACGCCGGTCTCGCGGACCCACTGCTCGTAGACCTTCTTGAAGCCCTCGACGACCTTGGGGTTCTGGGTGTCCAGGTCGTCCAGGCCGGAGAAGTCGCCCTCGGTGGCGGACTCGCCGACGAAGGTCGAGTTGCCGCGGTTGTGGTAGAGCGACGGGTCGTTCAGCCAGGAGGGGGTCTTGGCGTTCGCGTCGGCGGGGGTGCGCAGCACCGGGCTGTAGGGGAAGGAGTCCTTGGTGATCTGCGGCCAGGCGGCGCGGGCGTCCGCGACGGCGGTCTCGTCGACCGGGCGGCCGTCGGCGTCCAGGGTCGGGTAGGCGCCCTCGGAGCGGTAGTCGTAGCTCTGCTGGGCGTAGTCGATGACGTCGGCGGTGTGGTTGGTGATGACGTCGAAGAAGACCTTGATGCCCTTGGCGTGCGCCTTGCGGATCAGCTCCTTGAGCTGGGCGTTGGTGCCGAAGTGCGGGTCGACCTGGGTGAAGTCGGTGATCCAGTAGCCGTGGTAGCCGGCGGAGGCGTCCGCGCCGGTGCCCTGGACGGGCTTGTTCTTGAAGATCGGCGCCATCCAGATCGCGGTGGTGCCGAGGTCCTGGATGTAGTCCAGCTTGTCGATCAGGCCCTGCAGGTCGCCACCGTGGTAGAAGCCCTTGTCGCTCGGGTCGAACCCGTTGTCGAGCCGGCCGCCCGTGATGCCGCCGGTGTCGTTGCCGGTGTTTCCGTTGGCGAACCGGTCGGGAAGGACGAAGTAGAACTGCTCCTTGGTGAGGTCGTGGCGGCCGGCGGTGGCGGCGAGCGCGGCGTCCGAGGGCGGGGAGGGCGGCTGCGCGGCGGCTGCGGCGAGCGGCGCCGAGCCCAGTGTCGCGGAGATCAGCGAGGCCGCGAGCATGACGGCTGCTCTACGGGGTCTGCGGTAGGGGGTGGTGCTCCGTCGACGGGGCTGGACGTCTGCCACAGCGGGCTCCCTTGGGGCGGCTCGTCGTCATTGAGGTGGCCCGGACGCTAGCGCGCTGAAAGATGTTTCAGCAAGATGCTGAAATTGTTGCAACAAATGTCTTGACCGAACTGTTGCGAAGGCAGCAGAGTCATGAACGTGCCCGGCGTCCGCCGGACTCGGGGCACGCGCACGGGCCCGCCGGCGGGCGGGCAGCGCGCGCAGGGGATGGTCGCCCGTCGGGACCGGAGAAGATCCGACCTGACAGCCCGGCGGGCCGCCTTCTCTGCAACTCCTCGTTCGCCTCCGGGCGCTCCTGATCCGCCGCCGACGTTCTCCCCCGGCCCGACGGCCGGGAGGTGCCCCCACGCCCCGTCGCTCCTTCGTCGCTCTCGCGCTCGTCGCTCTCGGCGGCGGCGCGCCCTTCGGCTCGCGAGGGGACGGGTGGGCCGGGGGCTGCCGACTTCCCGCCGGCGACGCTCCGGCCTCCCGCTCCGGCCTCCTACCGCGGCCGCCTTCCCGATACCGGGCCGCCACCCCGGGTCGACCCCCGTGATGCGCACACGCAACAATGGAGAACATGTGTCCCCCCAGGCTCACTCCCCCTCCACCCTCAGGGGGACAGCCGGTGAAGAATCCCCGACCACAGGATGATCGGGCGGTCACGGGACGTCTGGCAGACTTCTCGTCCATGGGGGAACCGACCGAGATGCAGGCAGTCGGCGCCGAGCGCGCCGCCGAAGCGACGCGTACAGGTTCCGTACCGGCCGATCCCGCCCACGACGGGCCGATGCCGGACGGGGCCACCAGCGTCGCCCGGACGCGTACGGCGGCCCTGCGCAGCAGGATCCGCTCCCAGCGCCGCCGCCCGGCCCGCCCCAAGCTGTTCTTCGAGCTCGCCCTGATCGGCATCAGCTACTGGATCTACTCGATCATCCGCAACGCGGTGCCCGAGCAGGCCTCGGTGGCGCTGCGCCACGCCGACTGGGTGTGGAGCTTCGAGCGTGCCCTGGGCGTGGGCATAGAGCGGGCGGTCAACCACACCGTCGACCGGGCCGAGTGGTTGATCGTCGGTATGAACTACTACTACGCGACGCTGCACTTCATCGTGACGATCGGCGTCCTGGTCTGGCTCTACCGCCGCCATCCGGGCCGCTACGCGGCCGCCCGCACCGTCCTGTTCGTCACCACGGCGATCGCCCTGGTCGGCTTCTACTGCTTCCCGCTGGCACCGCCCCGGCTGATGGGCAAGGGCTTCGTCGACACGGTCGCCGTGCACGGCACCTGGGGCTCGATGGCCTCCGGCCCGGCCGCGCACGTCTCCAACCAGTACGCGGCGATGCCGTCGATGCACATCGGCTGGTCGCTCTGGTGCGGCCTGACGATCTTCTTCCTGGCCCGCCGGACATGGGTGCGGGTGCTCGGCCTGCTCTATCCGGTGGCCACCCTCACCGTGATCATCTCCACCGCGAACCACTTCTGGATGGACGCGGTGGGCGGCATGGTCTGCCTCGCCGTCGGCTTCGCGGCCGCCCGGTTGCTCTACCACGTCTGGGTCTACCAGCTGCCCAGGGTGCCGGGCGGGCCCGTGGCGGCCCCGGTCACCGTGCCGGTGCAGTGGACCACCCCGGTGGGCGCCGGCCGCCGGTAGCCCGGCGCGGGCCACGGCTCACGGGCCGTAGAACAGCCGCTCCACCACCGCCCGGGCCCGCCGGGTGGTCCGCCGGTAGTCGTCCACCAGCTCCCCGCTGTGCCCGGCACCGTAGCCCAGGTAGCGCGCCACCCCGGCCAGCTCCCGGGCGTCCGCCGGGAAGCTGTCGCCCGGCCGGCCGCGCACCAGCATCACCGCGCTGCGCACCCGCGAGGCGAGCACCCAGGCGGCGTCCAGCACCGCGGCGTCCGGCTCGGAGATCAGCCCGGCGCGGGCGGCCTCGGCCAGCGCCGCCCTCGTCCGGGTGGTGCGCAGCCCCGGCAGCTCGTGGCCGTGCTGGAGCTGGAGCAGCTGGACGACCCACTCGACGTCCGCCAGGCCGCCCCGGCCGATCTTGGTGTGGGTGGTCGGGTCGGCCCCGCGCGGCAGCCGTTCCGACTCGATCCGCGCCTTGATCCGCCGGATCTCCGTCAGGTCGCGCTCGGGCACCCCGGAGCCCGGGTAGCGCAGCGGGTCGATCAGTGCCCGGAACCGCTCCCCCAGCCCGGCGTCGCCGGCCACCGGCTCGGCCCGCAGCAGCGCCTGGCTCTCCCAGACGTGCGACCAGCGTCGGTAGTAGGCCGCGTACGAGCCGAGGGTGCGCACCAGCGGGCCGTTGCGGCCCTCGGGGCGCAGATCCGCGTCGACCAGCAGCGGCGGCTCGGTGGAGGGCGCGGCGAGCAGGGTGCGCAGCTCGTGGCAGACCGCGTGGGCCGCCCGGGCGGCGTCCTCGTCCAGTGCTTCCAGCAGGGGTTCGTGGACGAGCAGGACGTCGGCGTCGGAGCCGTAGCCGAGCTCGTGGCCGCCGAACCGGCCCATGGCGATGATCGCGATCCGGGTGGGCAGTTCGCCGTTGCGGGCCTCCCAGCCCAGGATGCAGGCGCGCAGGGCGCCCTGGAGGGTGGCGGCGTTGAGCGCCGTGAGCGCCTCGCCCGCGGTGTCGATCGCCTCGCCCGGGTCGGTGCCGAACCGGCCGAGCACGTCGGCGGCGGCGGTCCGGAAGAGCTCCCGGCGGCGGACGGAGCGGGCCGCGGCGACACCGGCGTGGGCGTCCCGGGCGCGGCCGACGGCGGCCAGGATCTCCTGTTCCAGGGCGGCCCGCCCGCGCGGGTCGAGGCCCTGCGGGTCGCCGAGCATGGCGACCGCCTCGGGGGCGCGCAGCAGCAGGTCGGGGGCGAGTCGGCCGGCCGACAGGACCCGGGCGAGCTGTTCGGCTGCGGCGCCCTCGTCGCGCAGCAGCCGCAGGTACCAGGGGGTGCGGCCGAGGGCGTCGGAGACCTGCCGGAAGTTGAGCAGTCCGGCGTCCGGGTCCGCGGAGTCGGCGAACCAGCCGAGCAGCACCGGCAGCAGGGTGCGCTGGATGGCGGCCTTGCGGCTGACGCCGGAGGCGAGCGCGGACAGGTGGCGCAGGGCGGCGGCCGGGTCGGCGTAGCCGAGCGCCTCCAGCCGGGCCCTGGCGCCCGCGGGGGTCAGGCCGGGGGCGCCGAGGCCGGCCGCGCCGGCCGGCAGTTCGGCGACGGCGTCCAGCAGCGGGCGGTAGAACAGCCGCTCGTGCAGGCGGCGGACCTCCACCGCGTGCCGCTTCCACTCGCGTTCCAGGGCGGCGACCGGGTCCGCCCGGGTGTCGTCGTTGATCCGCACGGAGAGCGAGCGGGCGAGCCGGCGCAGGTCGGCCTGGCCGGTCGGCACCAGGTGGGTGCGGCGCAGCCGGTGCAGCTGGATGCGGTGCTCCAGCGAGCGCAGGAAGCGGTAGGCGGTGTCGAGCGAGGCGGCGTCGGCCCGGCCGACGTAGCCGCCGTCGCTGAGCGCGGCCAGGGCCTGCAGGGTGTTGCCGCTGCGCAGGGCGGGGTCGGTGCGGCCGTGCACCAGCTGGAGCAGCTGGACGGCGAACTCGACGTCGCGCAGGCCGCCGGGGCCGAGTTTGAGCTGCCGGTCGAGCTCGGTCGCGGGGATCGCGTCGACCACGCGGCGGCGCATCTGCTGCACGTCGGTGACGAAGTTGTCGCGGGCCGCGGCCTGCCAGACCAGCGGGGAGATCGCGGCGAGGTACTGGACGCCGAGCTCGCCGTCGCCGGCCACCGGGCGGGCCTTGAGAAGCGCCTGGAACTCCCAGGTCTTGGCCCAGCGCTGGTAGTAGGCGAGGTGGCTGGCGAGGGTGCGCACCAGTGGCCCGTTGCGGCCCTCGGGGCGCAGGTTGGCGTCGACCGGCCAGATGACGCCCTCGCCGGTGGTGTCGGAGCACAGCCGCATCATCCGGGCGGCGAGCCGGGTGGCGGCCTGGACGGCGCGGTGCTCCTCGACGCCCTCGGCCGGCTCGGCGACGAAGATCACGTCGACGTCGGAGACGTAGTTGAGCTCGCGGCCGCCGCACTTGCCCATGCCGATCACGGCGAGCCGGCAGGCCGCGGCGGTGTCCGGGTCCTCGTCGGCCGCGATGTCGAGGGCGGTCTGCAGGGTGGCGCCGGCCAGGTCGGCGAGTTCGGCGGCGGTCTGCGCCAGGTCCGTGGTGCCGGTGAGGTCGCGGGCGGCGATGGCGAGCAGGCAGCGGCGGTAGGCGGCCCGCAGGGCGTCCGCGCGGCCGGCCGGTTCGACGCCCCGGAGCCGCTCGGCGAGGGCGCGCTGGAAGTCGATCGCGCCGGGGTGCATGTCGCGGACGTCGAAGGTGACCAGTGCGTGCCAGTCCGCGGGGTGGCGGGCGAGGTGGTCACCGAGCGCGGCGGAGGCGCCGAGCACTCCGAGCAGCCGGTCGCGCAGCGGCTTGGAGGTGGTGACGGTGTCGCGCAGGGTGTGCCGCTCGGGCTCGTCCAGCGCCTCCAGCAGCCGGGTCAGGCCGAGCAGGGCGAGGTCGGGGTCGGCGGTGGCGCCGAGCGCGTCGAGCAGCACCGGGTCGCCGGCCAGCCCGGTGAGGGCCGGTTCGGCGAGCCGCTTGACCGCCGCGTCCGGGTCCGAGAACCCGCGCCGCACCAGTCGGATCTCCAGACGGCTGGTCCGGCCGCCGGCCCGCTCCTCCACCGACATCGCCCCTCCGCTACGGCGTTGCGTGCACCCGAACGTGCAGACGTTACGAGCCTACGGGCCCGGCCGGGCGATGGCCCGCACGGCCCTCACCCGGGTGAAGAAGGAGGGCCGCGGCCCCATGGTGGGAGCACGGGGGGAGCCCCCGTGATCGGAGAGACCCGATGTTCGTTCGCCTGCTCGCCGCCGCCGCGCTGCTGTGCCCCCTGGCGGCGGCGCCCGCGGCCGCGGCCGACCACCGCTCGGCCACCGTCCTGGACGAGACCTTCCGCCGGCTGGACGTCGGACCGGGCCGCGCCTGGGGCTGGCAGAGCGCCGCGTACGCGCAGTGCTCCGCCAACCCCGACCACTGGAAGCTCGACCGGCTCACCACCGCGGCCCTCAGTACCGCCCGCGGGCACCTGACCATGACCGCCTCGCCGCGGGCGGACGGGCAGTGGAACACCGGGCTGCTGACCACCGGGGACTCCTGCGACTCGGGCGGCAGCGGCATACAGATCCGCACCGGCGGGCTGCTGCTCGCGCACGTCCGGCTGCCCGCCGAGGGGACGGGCACCTGGCCCGGGCTGTGGACCTGGCGGGACGGGCACAACGAGATGGACGTCTTCGAATGGCACGCCGACGTGCCGGGCACCATCGAGTTCGCCAACCACGTCCTGCCGCCGGGGTCGGGCGCGCTCTACTCCGGCCCGGAGATCGGCGCGGGCCGCTGGCTCTGGGTGGGCGCCCGGTTCGGCGCCGACAGCGTCGCCTGGTACCTGGGCACCGACCTGGACCATCTGTTCTGCGCGTACGCGGACGGCCTGGGGGTGGGCGAGGACTTCGCCGCCTACCCGATCATCAACCTCTCGGTGGACGACGGGAACTTCCACGCGCCGCCGCGGGACGGCCGTCCGGCCACCCTGGAGGTCGACCGGCTGACCGTCGAGCAGCCCGCACCGGACTGGCTGCCGGGGGGGCGGCGCCGGGGGGCGCGGGCCCCGCGCACGCAGACACCCGCGCCCCCCCCCCCCCGGCGCGCCCCCGCCCCCCCCCCCCCCCCCGCCACAC
>NZ_JBHWBW010000017.1:2911-13623 GCF_042735675.1 Kitasatospora sp. NPDC059571 | reverse complement strand
GGGTGGGGGGGGGGGGGCGCGGGGGGGGGGGGGGGGGGCGAGGCGGCGGCCGCCCCCGCCCGCCCCCCGCGGGCCCGGTCAGCGGCGCGGCAGCAGCCGCATCACGGCGACACCCGCCATGGTCAGCGTGAACGCCGCCACCAGCAGACCCATCGAGTTGACGCCGGTCGCGGCGAGTGTCCCGCCGGCGCCGGCCGCACCCCAGGTGGGCAGCTTCCCGTACATGTCTTCCTCCTCAGCTCCGCCGAACGGCGGCACGTGGTGATCCGGTTGACCTGCGTACGACGGTGCGCCGGTTATGTGGCGCACCATCGCTGCTCCCTCTTCCATGCGAACCTCCAGAGCGCCTGGACGTAGATGCAGTGCTGGATGACGTCGTAGACGAGTTCCACGACCAACGTGAGGATGAGGAGATGGGCGCGCCAGCCCGCCCGGCGGGCCGCGACGATCTTCTCCAGGACGAAGACCAGCCCGACGCACGCCCAGAAGGCCGACACCCGGGGCCAGCCGAAGAGCAGCGTGGTGAGCAGCATGTAGCCGAGGTACATGAACATGAACAGCACCGAGACGCCCATCAGGAACTGGCGCAGGATGTACGGCGCGGTGACCCTGGTCCAGCCGTAGTCGCGCAGGTTCTCCAGGGCGCCGCGCTGCCAGCGCAGCCGCTGCTGCCACAGCCGCGGCACGGTCGGCATCACCTCGGTCTCCACCTCGCAGCCGGGCGGGGACACGGTGCGGTAGCCGAGGGTGCGGACCGCCTTGGTGATCTCGTCGTCCTCGGTCAGCGAGGCGACCGAGTAGTAGCCGTCGCCGCCGCCGAGCCGGCCCTCGCCGCGGGCCCGGCGGATCTCCCGCAGCACGCCGGCCCGGAAGAGGCTGGCGGTGCCGGTGAGGACCTCGGCGCGGTAGCGCTTGCGGGCGATCGAGGTGGCGTAGCGGTGGAACTCGATCCGCTGCAGGGCGCCGAGCAGGCCGCCGCCGGGCTCCCCGTAGAAGATCCCGCCGACCCCGCCGACACCGTCGGCGGAGGCGTCGATCGCGGCGCGCAGGAAGCCCGGCTTGAGCGTGGTGTCGGCGTCCTGGACGAGGACGAGGTCGGTGTCGGCGAGCTGCGGTTCGTACCGGGCGAGGGCCTGGTTGAGCGCGCCGGCCTTCTTGTCCCGGTTGTCCGCGGTCGCCATCACCTCGGCGCCGAGGGTGGCGGCGATCAGCGCGGTCTCGTCGGTGCAGTTGTCGCAGACCACCACGGTGCGGGTGGGGGCCGGGGACTGCCGGCGCAGTGCGGCCAGTGCGGCGGCGATCCGCGAGGCCTCGTTGTGCGCGGGGATCAGGGCGAGGATCACCGGCCCGGGGGCGGCCGGGGTCGGCTCGGCGGGGGCGGGTTCGGCAAGGACGTTCATCGCGCCCCGATCACAACGGCGTGGACGGTGGGTGGAGCGGCGGGGAGAGCCGCCGACAATCCTGAGATTAGATGCAGACCTGACATATCGTCGCGGCGCGAACTGTCCGCGTCCCGACAGTTCACCCGCGCAGGCCAACCCGCTGCTCCGAGCCGCCGACAGCACCCGAACGCCGGTGTGGCGCCGGGGTCGGGACAGGACGGCGGACGGTTATCGTGACGGCGTTTCGGACGGTCGACCGGCACGAGGGCAGGCGGCGCACATGGTGAGACTGCGGACCCGCGCGCCCCTTCTCGGGGTCCTGCTCCTGCAGGCGGTCCTGACGGTGGGTCTGGCGCGGTCGGCGCAGAGCGCCGAGGCCGCCTCCCTGTACGGCGGGCACCGCCTGCTGGACGACCTGTTCGCCGACCGGCCGCTGGACGACAACTACGACGCGTACTTCCCCGGGCTGCCCTACCTGTACCCGGTGGCCGCCGCCTGGATCGACGGCGGCGGCGGGCTGGCCGCCGCCCGCGCGCTCAGCCTGGCCTGCGCGCTGGCGGCGACCTGGCTGGTGCACGCGACGGCGGCCCGCCTCGGGGACGAGCGCTGCGCCTTCTTCGCCGCGGCGCTGTTCGGCCTCTCCGCGCCGGCCCTGTGCAGCGGCGACCTCGCCACCCCGGACGCGCCCGCCCTGCTGATGCTCGCCGCCGCCCTCTTCTGCGCCGTCCGCTCCGCCGACCGCGAGAGCGCCTCGACCCCGGCCCCGGTGTTCGCGTTCCTCGCCGTCGTCCTCGCCTACCCGGCCTGGCTCTTCGTGCTGCCGGTGGCCGCCGCCGAGACCGCCCTCGCCGCGCCGCTGCTGGGGGTGCGCCGCGCGCTGCGGCGCGGTGCGCTCTTCCTGCTGTGGACGGCCGTCCCGGTCACCGGGGTGCTCTTCCTGACGGGGTGGTACGACCGCAGCAGCATCCTGAGCGGCATCGCCGGGGCGCTCGGGCGCGGCGGCGGCCAGTCCGCCGCGGAGGTCGCCGCGTGGGCGGTCGACTGCACCGGCGCCGTCACACTCCTCGGCCTGCTCGGCGCCGTCCGGTACGCGCGCACCGCCGACCCCGTGCACGGCCGGCCGGACGCCACCCGCACGGCACTCGCCGCCGTACTGGCCGCCGGAGCCCTGCTCGCCCCGCTCGCCGCACTGTGGCACCGCAGCGCCGGATCGCTGGAGACCCGCGGCGCCTTCGGACTGCTCTTCGCGGCCCTGCCCGCGGGGCTGCTGCTCGGCCGGCTCACCCGCCACCGCACGCGCTCGGCACTCCTCGCCGTCGGCCTGCTCGCCACCGCGGCGGCCACCGCCGGCTGGGTCTCCCAGGAACTGGTCGCCGGCCACCCGGACGCCCGGGCCCTGACGGCCTACCTGCGGCCGGACGCCGACCCGCCGGCCGCCATCCTCGCCGAGAACGCCGTGCTCCCCCGCTACTACCTGTACCCCGACCCGGTGCACGCCGCGGTGGTCAGCACCTCCTACATGCTCCCGTACACCACCGCCGCCGGCCGCCGGCTCACCGGCCCGGCCGCCTACCGGCAGGCCATCGAGGACCGCCGCTTCACCCGGATCGTCTTCGACTACCGCGAGTCCCCCGAACAGAACCGCCGCCTCGCCGCCCTGCTCGCCCCGAACGGCTACCGGCTGGCCCGGACCTTCCCCTTCCACGACACCGCCTACAGCGCCGTCCCCTTCGACTTCCCGAGCACCGACGGAGCCTTCGCGGTCTGGGAACGGCGCTGAGCCCCGGGCCGGTCAGGGGGCCTGGACGCAGGTCCTGCCGCGGGTGGTCGGGCCGGAGAGGTAGGTGCCGGAGGCGGGGTCGCCGCCGACGGTGAGCATGTCGATCCCTCGGCGGCCGCCGGGCCCGTAGCCGAGTTCGGTGAGCTTGCCGCAGAGCACCTGGGTCTGCATCCGGCCGGTGCCCTGCACGACCGTCACCATCAGGGAGCGGTGCGGCAGCGCCGCGTTCCCGGTCTGCACGACCACCGAGCCGTAGGCCACCGAGGGCAGGCAGCGGACCTCGTCCGGCAGGTCCTCGACGGAGGGCTCGGCCGACTCCCCGCCGGGTCCCTCGTCGCCGTCGGCCAGGCGCGGCGCGCACGAGGCCGGGGCGGCGGTCGGGGGCGGTGCGGGACGGCCCGCGCTGGGCGCACCCCCGTCGCCCGTACCGCACCCCGCCACTGCCGCCAGCGCGGCCACCGCCGCCGCGGCCGCCATCGACTTCCGTACGCGCATCTGCCCTGCCCCCATGTCCCACCCCGAATCCCCGCGATGATCATACCGGCCGATATCAGTACCGATCGACCGTCACTGAGCCCGACGGCCACCGCAGTTCATGACGGCGGCGCGCTGAGCGATGGAGGTCTCGCGAGGGCACGGCGGAGATCGTGCGGGGCGGCCCGGGAGCCGGGGAGCAGTAACGGGCCGGTAAGGCCGGCAGTACTCACGGCACGCGCGGCCCGTCAGGGCAGTCTCTTGGTCGTTCCCGCGCACAGCGCCCAGATCACGAAGACGTCGATCGCGATCAGCACGATCGCCCAGAACGGGTAGTGGGGCAGCCACAGGAAGTTGGCGATCATTCCGAGCCCGGCCACGACGACACCCACGGCCCGCGCCCACACGGCGTCCCCGCCGCCGAAGAGTGCCGTCCCGGCCAGGACGAGAACGACGCCGAGGATGAGGTGAATCCACCCCCAGCCCGTGCTGTTCATCGAGAACGTGTAGTGCCGGGTCGCCACGACCAAGTCATCGTTCGCGATCCCGGCGATCCCCTGAAAGACCGCCATGATGCCGCCGAAGAGCAGCATGATCGCGGCGAACGTGGTCCATCCGCCCGCAAAGGCCCGCTCGACGGTCCGACCACTCCGGCCATTCCCCGTGACACCACCGGCCATGGCACGGCCTCCCTCGACAACGCAACCTGTCACCCACCCGGGCAACCTGCGCGGAGACTTCCGCCTCCAGCCTGCCACGCACCCCCGCCACCCCGCGAGGGCAGGACCGGACGGGGCACCTCCGCCCGGCACACGGGGGCGCCACCGGGCAGCCACGCAGGTCACGCCATCGACCAGGGCCCGGTGACCCCGCCCGGTGCCGGGCGATGGTGGACGCGGCCGACGGGTGCGGCGCCGGCATCTTCGCGGCTCACCTCGCCGCGTTCCCGCCGCAGGACGTGACGCTGCCCCGGCTGACGCCCGGCGGTCCGCCCGTGACCGAGCGGCTGCTGTTCTCGCGTCAGCAGGGCGGCCCCGTGCGGCGGAGCGGCGTCGGCACCTGCGCGTGGAAGCCCGCACTCGCGACCGCGGGTGCGATCCCCGGCCCGGGGACGGCCCAGGAAGGACAAAAGCCCTGAAAACGCGCCTCGGGCCAACGGATCGCATCCGCTGGCCCGAGGGGCTTCTTGCGTTTCAGGCCGCCCTGACCTGCGGTTACAGCACCTGGAGGTTCTTGCGCAGCTCGAACGGGGTGACCTCGGAGCGGTACTCCTCCCACTCCTGGCGCTTGTTGCGCAGGAAGAAGTCGAAGACGTGCTCGCCGAGGGTCTCGGCGACGAGTTCGCTGCGCTGCATCAGGTCGATGGCCTCGCCGAGGTTCTGCGGCATGGGCTGGATGCCCAGGGCGCGGCGCTCGGCGTCGGTGAGGGCCCACACGTCGTCGTCGGCGCCGGGCGGGAGCTCGTAGCCCTCCTCGATGCCCTTGAGGCCGGCGGCGAGGGTGACGGCGTAGGCGAGGTAGGGGTTGCAGCCGGTGTCCAGGGAGCGGACCTCGATGCGGGTGGAGCCCTGCTTGCCGGGCTTGTACATCGGCACGCGGATCAGCGCGGAGCGGTTGTTGTGGCCCCAGCAGATGTACGAGGGGGCCTCGCCGCCAGCGCCGGCGGTGCGCTGGGAGCCGCCCCAGATGCGCTTGTAGGAGTTGACCCACTGGTTGGTGACGGCGGCGGTCTCGGCGGCGTGCTTGAGCAGGCCGGCGATGAACGAGCGGCCGACCTTGGAGAGCTGGTACTCCGCACCGGACTCGTGGAAGGCGTTGCGGTCGCCCTCGAAGAGCGAGACGTGGGTGTGCATGCCGGAGCCGGGGAAGTCGGAGAACGGCTTGGGCATGAAGCTGGCGTGCACGCCCTGCTCCAGCGCGACCTCCTTCATGACCAGGCGGAAGGTCATGATGTTGTCGGCGGTGGAGAGCGCGTCCGCGTAGCGCAGGTCGATCTCCTGCTGGCCGGGGGCGCCCTCGTGGTGGGAGAACTCCACCGAGATGCCCATCGACTCCAGCATGGTGATCGCCTGGCGGCGGAAGTCGTGGCCGACGCCGCGCGGGGTGTGGTCGAAGTACCCGGACTGGTCGGCCGGGATGGGCGCGGTGCCGTCGCCCGGGAGGTTCTTCAGCAGGAAGAACTCGATCTCCGGGTGGGTGTAGAAGGTGAAGCCCAGCGCGGAGGCCTTCTCCAGGGTGCGCTTCAGCACGTAGCGCGGGTCGGCGAAGGACGGCGAGCCGTCCGGCATCATGATGTCGCAGAACATCCGGGCGGTGCCCGGGGTCTCGGAGCGCCACGGCAGTATCTGGAACGTGGTCGGGTCCGGCTTGGCGATCATGTCGGACTCGTAGACCCGGGCGAAGCCCTCGATCGCCGAGCCGTCGAAGCCGATGCCTTCCTCGAAGGCCTGCTCCAGCTCGGCGGGCGCGACCGCGACCGACTTGAGGAACCCGAGCACGTCGGTGAACCACAGCCGGACAAAACGAATGTCACGCTCCTCGAGCGTGCGAAGCACGAACTCCTGCTGCTTGCCCATGGGGACAGTCTCACCTCTGCTCTTTACGTCCGTGTTACGCGCGTGGCCCGCGGCCCCGGCCCGAACGGCGGCTGGGTCCCATCATGGCGGATCTTCGCCCGGATGCCGACACCCGGACCGCCCGGCGGACGCTCCCGAGGCACGCCCGGGACGCGCCCGGAATGCCGCCGGAACGCCCCCGGCCGAGACATAGCGTCAGATAGACGATTACACTCGGGACATGCCCAATCTCCGTCTCGCCCTGAGCCAGATCGACCCCTGGGTCGGTGACATCGCCCGCAACAGCGATGAGGTGGTCCGCTGGACCAGGCAGGCCGCCGAGGCCGGCGCGCAGCTGGTCGCGTTCCCCGAGATGGCCCTCACCGGGTACCCGGTGGAGGACCTGGCGCTGCGCGGCTCCTTCGTCGAGGCGTCGCGCACCGCGCTGGTCGAGCTCGCCGCCCGCCTGGCGGCCGAGGGCCTCGGCGAGCTGCCGGTGGTGGTCGGCTACCTCGGCCGGTCCGCCGCGGACCACCCGCGGCTGCACCGCCCGGCGGGCTCCCCGCAGAACTGTGCCGCGGTGCTCCACCGCGGTGCGGTGGCGACCCGGTTCGCCAAGCACTACCTGCCCAACTACGGCGTCTTCGACGAGTACCGCTACTTCGTCCCCGGCGACCAGCTCGCGGTGGTCAACCTGCACGGGGTGGACGTGGCGCTGGCGATCTGCGAGGACATCTGGCAGGACGGCGGCCGGGCGACCGCCGCCGGCGAGGCCGGGGCCGGCCTGCTGCTGGTGGTCAACGGCTCCCCCTACGAGCGGAACAAGGACGACGTCCGGCTGGAGCTGGTGCGCCGCCGGGCGGCCGAGGCGGGCTGCACGCTGGCGTACCTGAACATGGTCGGCGCGCAGGACGAGCTGGTCTTCGACGGCGACTCGCTGGTGGTCTCGGCCGACGGCGAGGTGCTGGCGCGGGCCCCGCAGTTCGAGGAGCAGCTGCTGGTGGTCGACCTGGAGCTGCCGGCCGCCGCCGCGGAGCACACCGACGGGCTGATCTTCAGCGACGGGCTGCACCTCGTCCGCACCGAGCTCGGCGGCGAGGAGCTGCCGGCCCCCGCGAAGGCGCCGGCCGCCGAGGTCGCACCGCGTCTGGACGACGAGGCGGAGATCTACGCGGCCCTGGTCGAGGGCACCCGCGCGTACGTGCACAAGAACGGCTTCCGGTCAGTGCTGATCGGCCTGTCCGGCGGTATCGACTCGGCGCTGGTGGCGGCGATCGCCGTGGACGCGGTCGGGGCGGAGAACGTGCACTGCGTCTCGATGCCCAGCCGGTACTCCTCCGAGCACTCCAAGGACGACGCCGCCGAGCTGGCCCGCCGCACCGGACTGAACTTCCGCACGGTGCCGATCGCCCCGATGTTCGACGCCTACATGGCCGCGCTGGGGCTGACCGGCCTCGCCGAGGAGAACCTGCAGTCCCGGCTGCGCGGCACGCTGCTGATGGCGATCTCCAACCAGGAGGGGCACATCGTGCTCGCGCCCGGCAACAAGAGCGAGCTCGCGGTCGGGTACTCGACGCTGTACGGCGACTCGGTGGGCGCGTACGGGCCGATCAAGGACGTCTACAAGTCGCTGGTCTTCCGGCTGGCCCGCTGGCGCAACGAGGCGGCGGAGGAGCGCGGTGAGGTGCCGCCGATCCCGGAGAACACCATCCTCAAGCCGCCCTCCGCGGAGCTGCGGCCGGACCAGGTCGACACCGACTCGCTGCCCGACTACGACCTGCTGGACACCGTCCTCGACCTGTACGTGGAGGGCGACCAGGGGCGGGACGCGATCGTCGCGGCCGGCTTCGCCCCGGAGGTCGTGGACCGGATCGTGCGGCTGGTGGACACCGCCGAGTACAAGCGGCGGCAGTACCCGCCGGGCCCGAAGATCTCCGGCAAGGGCTTCGGCCGCGACCGCCGGCTGCCGATCACCAACCGCTGGCGCCGCGGCTGACCGGGCACCGGAGGACAAGCCCTAGCCCAGTGCGGCCTGCCAGACCCAGGAGGTGCGCCGGGGCCGGCCGGGGAGTTCGGCGCGGCCGGTGCACCAGAGCAGCACCGCCGCCGGCTCGCCGGCCGGGGCGTCCGGGAAGAGCCGGGCCAGGACGGCCGCGCAGAGCGGTTCGGGCGGTGTCCAGCCGCCGCCCAGCCCGCGGGTGATGTCCCAGGTGTGCAGCAGGATCTCGGCGGTGCCCATCGCGGCGAAGCCGGTCGGGTCGGTCGGGCCCCAGTGCCAGGCCCGGTCCTTCGGGCGGCCGGTGGCCAGTGCGGCGGCGAGCAGCCCGCCGCAGGCCCGCACCACGTCCAGCACCTCGGCGATCGGGGCCTCGGGCCGGACGGCCAGGTCGAAGGGGAGGTAGCCGTCCTGCGGGCGGGCGGCGAGCTGCCCGGCGTACGCGAGCAGGTCGTGGGCGATGTGCACGGCCGTCTCGCGGCAGGTCCAGGTGAGGCTGCCCGCCCGTACCGACCAGTCCTCGTCCTGCCGGGCGGCGAGCACCCGCAGTGCCTCGGTGAGCGCCCGCTCCACGTCCCGTCCGTCCATGCCTGCCATTGTGCCGCCGCCGGGGCCGGCCCGGCGGGTCCGCGCGGGCCGGGGCGGCGGACCTGGGACGTGTCTTCAAAGGCCTACGGATTGCACATAGGTGCCCCTGATTCGACCACCCGAGTGCCCTGTGAAGACAGCTCCTAGTAGCGGTAGTCGGCGGTGATCGCCCGGTGATCGCTGCCGTCGGCGGGCAGCACCCGCGAGTTCGTCGGCCGCAGGCCGCCCTTGCTGAGGATCTGGTCGATCCGCGCCATCGGGAAGGCGGCCGGCCAGGAGAACCCGAAGCCGTCGCCGGCGGCGCCCTGCGCGGAGCGCATCTGCGAGGTGATGGGGGCCAGGCTGCGGTCGTTCACGGTGCCGTTGAGGTCGCCCAGCAGGATGACCTTCTTCAGCTGCTCGGCCTCGATCGCGTCGCCGAGGGCCTGGGCGCTGACGTCGCGGCGGCCGGCGGTGAAGCCGCCCTCGGACTTCAGCCGGACGGACGGCAGGTGGGCGACGTAGACCGCGAGCGGCCCCGCGGGGGTGGTCACCTGTGCGCGGAAGGCCCGGGTCCAGCCGATCCTGATGTCGACCACCCGCACGTCGGCGATCGGGTAGGTCGACCAGAGGCCGACGGTGCCCTCCACCGCGTGGTACGGGTAGTGGGCGGCGAGGCCGGCGGAGTAGGTCTTCACCGCGCTCGGCGACAGCTCCTCCAGGGCGACGATCGCGGCGCCGGAGCCGTTGAGCAGCCGCAGGGTGCCGGCGTTGTCGCTGTTGGCGGCGGCCACGTTGTGGGTGAGCACGGTGAAGTCGCCGGAGCCGGAGCTCTTGTCGGTGAGCAGGCCGCCGAACAGGTTGAACCAGATGATCACCGGCAGCAGCACGGCGGCCAGCGCGGTCGCCGAGCGGCGCCACAGGCCGGCGGCGACCAGCAGCGGCACCGCGAGGCCGAGCCAGGGCAGGAAGGTCTCCAGCAGGCTGCCGAGGTTGCCGACCGCGTTGGGGATCTGGGAGTGCAGCGCCAGCAGCACGGCGGTCAGTACGGCGAGGCCGGAGGTGACCCAGCCGCGCCGCGGGTCGAGCCAGGTCCGGCCGGCCTCGGGGGCCGCCGGCGGCTCCCCCGCGTCCTCGGTCGCCGTCACTGCCCCGTCCGCCTGAACCATGCGCCCCGCTCCTCGTACCGACCGTGCCGTCCGGCCGACGCCGGATCCGGTCGGATTCTCGGCTCAGCCTATGACGGCACAGACGCCGCGGGGCCGCCGGAAGGTTGCGGCACGCCCCCGATCAGCGCGGATGCCCTTCGGACGGCCGTGCGCCGACCCCGGTCAGCACCGCGTCGACCATCTGCTCGGCGAGCTTCGGGTCGTCCAGCGGGGCCTCGTCCCAGAGCACGGAGCGCAGCAGGATCGGGCCGATGACGACCTCGCAGACGAGCTCGACGTCGAGGTCGTCGCGGAGCACGCCCTCGGCGATGCCGCGCCGGATGATGGTGCGGGCGAGTTCGCGCCGCGGCTTGACCACCCGCTCCTGGTAGGCGTCGCGCAGCTCCGGCCAGGCGTTCATCTGGCTGAGGGCGGACTTGAGCATCCAGCGGGAGCGCTTGGCCAGGCCGCGCCGGCGCATGAAGTCGACCATGTTGACCAGCTCGTCCCGGACGCTGCCGCCGGCCGGCTCGGGGGTGGGCTCCTCCAGCCGGGCGACCACGTCGACGAGCAGGGCCTCCTTGTTGGGCCAGCGCCGGTAGATGGTGGCCTTGCCCACGCCGGCGGCGGCGGCGATCCGCTCCACGGTGAGCTCGGACAGGCCGGTGCCGGCCTCCATCAGCGCCTCGACGGCGCTGAAGATGGCCTGCTCGGCCGCCTCGCTGCGCGGGCGGCCCCCCCCCCGGGGGCGCCGCGCCCCCGCGCGGGCCGGGGGGGGGGGGGGCCGCGGGCACACAGTGGGGGTGGGGT
>NZ_JBHWBW010000017.1:0-2901 GCF_042735675.1 Kitasatospora sp. NPDC059571 | reverse complement strand
CGGCCCCCCGGGGGGGCGGGCCCCCCCCCCGCGGGGGCGCAGAGCTCCGGGCCGGGGCCGGGCGTGGCGGCGCCGCATGCCGAGACGGTGGGTTCGGTCTGCATGGCGCTATTGTCCACCCCTCCCGATCAGGCCTTGGCCGCGTGCTGCTCGCGTTCGGCCGCGGCGGGTGCGCCGGGGGCCGCGGCCGGGGACCTGCCGGGCAGCAGGAACAGGGCGAGGACGACGCCGACCGCGGTGATGCCGGCGGAGAGCCCGGCGACCACGTGCATGGCGTGCACGAAGGCGTCCTGGGCAGGGGCGACCAGGCCCGGGGCGTGGGCCTTCTGGGCGATGGCCATGGTGGCCTCCAGGGACTCGCCGGCCTTGTCCCGCAGCGGGGCGGGCAGTTGGGCGAGGTGGTCGGACATGCCGTCGCGGTACACGGTGGAGAGCACCGCGCCGAGGACGGCGACGCCGAGGGAGCCGCCGACCTGGCGGAAGGTGTTGTTGACGGCGGAGCCGGCGCCGGCCTTCTCGCGGGGCAGCGAGCCCATGATGGCGGTGGTGACCGGCGGCATGACGTGGGCCATGCCGGCGCCCATCACGAAGCCTATGACGACCAGCACCCAGATGGGGGTGGTGGTGCCGAGCAGCAGGTAGCCGAGGAAGCCGACGACGATGAGCGACATGCCGCCGACGCAGGTGGCGCGGATGCCGAACCGGTCGACGACCAGGCGGGCGCGCGGCGCGAAGGCCATCTGGGCGGCGGCCAGCGGCAGCATCAGCACGCCGGACTGCAGGGCGCTGTAGCCGCGGACGCTCTGGGTGTAGAAGACGCCGAAGAACGAGACGCCCATGAGCGCGAAGAAGACCACGCCGATGACCACGACGGAGGTGGAGAACACCTTGTTGCGGAACCAGGTGACGTCCAGGGCGGGGCTGGCGGTGCGCCGCTCGAAGAGCACGAACGCGGCGAGGGCGACCAGGCCGATCAGGATCGGCACCCAGGCGGCGGGGGCGGTGAAGTCGGCGAGCTCGCCGCCCTTGATGATGCCGTAGATCAGGGCGACCAGGCCGACGATGGAGAGCAGGACGCCCACCGGGTCGAGCTTGCCGGGCTTGGGGTCGCGGGAGTTGGGGACGAGCAGGCTCATCGCGACCAGGGCGATCAGCACGATCGGCACGTTGACCAGGAAGACCGAGCCCCACCAGAAGTGCTCGATGAGCAGGCCGCCGGTGATCGGGCCGATCGCGATGGCGAGGCCGACCGCGCCGGCCCAGATGCCGATCGCCTTCGGCTGCTCGTGCCGCTCGAAGACGTTCATGATGATGGCGAGGGTCGCGGGCATCACGAAGGCGCCGCCGAGGCCCATGACCGCGCGGAAGGTGATGAGCTCGCCGGGGCTGGAGGCGAGCGCGGAGAGCAGCGAGCCGATGCCGAACACGGCCATGCCGGCGAGCAGCGACCACTTGCGGCCGAGCCGGTCGCCGAGCAGGCCGGCGGTGAAGAGCAGGCCGGCGAAGACCAGCGTGTAGGAGTTGATCGCCCATTCCAGGTCGCTCTGGCTGGCGCCGAGGCCGGTGGGGGCGGGCTGGGCGATGGTCTTCATCGCCACGTTGAGGATCGAGTTGTCCAGGACGACGACGAGCAGGGCGAGGATCAGGGTGCCCAGGATGGCCCAGCGTCGGCGGTGAACGGCCTCGGGTATGCGCGGTGGCGCGGTGGCGGCGGCTGCGTTGGTCATGATGCGGATCCCCGTCCGTACGAGTCGGCTGCGCGGACTTACGAGCCGGTGTCGTCTCGTAACCCTTTCGGACCAGCGTAGACCCTTTTTCGATACGAGACGGGCCCGTATCGTAAAGTCTCGGTAAAGCCGCGCGGAACGGGCGGGTGCCCCGGCTCTTTGCGGCCGGGCCGCGGCATGCAAGCATGGGAGCAGATCCGGGGACGCCGCAGGGCGCCTCGAGACGACAACCCTTCAGGAGTCTGTTCGATGAACGCTTCTCCGCTTCAGCCTGCCCAGGCGCAGGGCACGGGCCGCGACCAGGACGGCACCGTGCTGTACGGCGGCATCACCAACCGTCGGGTGACCGTCCGCGACCTGGCCAAGGCCAAGCAGCACGGCGAGCGCTGGGCGATGCTCACCGCGTACGACGCGCTGACCGCCGGCGTCTTCGACGAGGCCGGCATCCCGGTGCTGCTCGTCGGCGACTCCGCCGGCAACTGCCACCTCGGGTACGAGACGACCGTCCCGGTGACCATGGACCAGATGGTGATGCTCTCCGCCGCCGTCGTCCGCGGCACCAAGCGCGCTCTGGTCGTCGCCGACCTGCCGTTCGGCTCGTACCAGGAGTCGCCCGCGCAGGCCATGCACAACGCCGCCCGGCTGCTGAAGGAGGCGGGCGTCCAGGCGGTCAAGCTGGAGGGCGGCGAGCGCAGCGCCCGCTCCATCGAGCTGCTGGTCGAGGCCGGCATCCCGGTGATGGCGCACATCGGCCTCACTCCGCAGTCGGTGCACGCCTTCGGCGGGTACCCGGTGCAGGGGCGCGGCGACGAGGCCGCGCACCGGCTGCTGCGCGACGCCAAGGCGGTGCAGCAGGCGGGCGCCTTCGCGGTCGTGCTGGAGGCGGTGCCGGCCGAGCTGGCCGCCCAGGTCACCGCGCAGCTGGCGATCCCGACCGTCGGCATCGGCGCGGGCGTCGACACCGACGCCCAGGTGCTGGTCTGGACGGACTTCGCCGGGATGACGGCCGGCCGGGTGCCGAAGTTCGTCAAGCAGTACGCCAACCTGCGCGCCGTGCTCGGCGACGCCGCCCGCGAGTTCGCGGCCGACGTGCAGTCCGGGGCCTTCCCCGGCCCGGAGCACAGCTTCAGCTGACCCGCACGGCCACGGCCGGGTGCCCCCGCCTCTCCGGGCG
>NZ_JBHWBW010000016.1:26664-36610 GCF_042735675.1 Kitasatospora sp. NPDC059571 | reverse complement strand
GCCGTGCGGCCTCCACGGCCTCGGCCGAGACGGTCACGTCTGTCATCAGGTGCTACTTCCTTGATCGGGAGTTACACCGTTCTTTTTACAGACCCTATCGGCACTTGGTTCCCGACCTCCCGCGGGCTGAACGCGGACGTCCCGGATGTCAGTCTTCCTAATGGTGTTGGCGGTCAGCCGCTGCTGGCTGTCCGGGTGGGCTATTCCTGCAGGTGTCTGAGGCCGGACGGGAAGTGTGGCCTACCTCACGAACAGGTTCGCCCTACCGGACTGCCAGGTTAGTGTCGGCTCCCCGCTTTCGCGGGCCCCGTCGGTCGAGTACGCCGAGTCCTGCCGCCAACTGACGGGAATGGCTGATGTGTCATGCCGCAGGCAGGAGCGAGAACTCCAGGGTTCGCTGCGAAATCCGCCGAACAGGGACGGCTCGGGGCCGGGCCATGTGCCGAAAGGTGTGCTCACCAGGCAGGCACGCACTCGGCCCGAACCCGGCAGCTGGCCTCGCAGGCGCCGGTGAGAAACGAGTCCGCCATGGGCAAGCACCACCACATTTCAGGAATCTCCCGCTTCACAACGCGCGTCCGTGTGGCGGGTGTCAGCGGAGTCGCCGTCGCAGCCTCACTTCTGAGTGCGACGCCCTCCTCCGCCGCCAGCGTCGCCACATGGAACGCTGTCGCCCAGTGCGAGTCCAGCGGCAACTGGGCCAACCACGACAGCGGCCACAACGGTCACTACGGCGGCCTTCAGTTCTCACCCTCGAGCTGGGCCGCCGCTGGCGGTCTGAAGTACGCGCCGCGTGCCGACTACGCTACGAAGGACCAGCAGATCGCTGTCGCCGAGAGACTCCTGGCAATGCAGGGGCCCGGTGCATGGGAGTGCGCCTCGGCAGGTGGTCTGACGGTCGGCGGCCCCACCACCAACGTCCACCCGAACCGGCCCACCATCTCCCGACCGGCGTCCGCCACCCAGGTTTCCCCGACCATGCCGGTCAAGGACCGGACCAGGCAGGTGAAGCACGGCCATCACACCCACACGGTCAGGCCTGGCGATACCTTGTCCGGCATCGCCCGGGCCAACCACCTGGCCGGTGGCTGGCACGAGCTGTACGGCCTGAACAGGGGCGTCATCAAAAACGCTGACCTGATCTTCCCGGGCCAGCACCTGCGTCTCGCTTGAACAACCGGCATTCCGGCGATGCGGACCGCTGCGCCCGCTTCATCCACCGGGCGGTTGCGACGTGAGCGCTGCGGGTGCGCTTGACGGTTGCTTGCACTGGGGGTCAGTCTTCTCGGAGCGTCGACACGGCTTTTCGGCAGGAGATGGAGGGCTCAGCCGAGCGCATCTACGTCGAACGTGTATCCCACCTCGTGAAGGCGGGTGGTATAGACCGGACAGCACGACCTCCTACGTGTCGCTCGGCGATTCGCTCGCCTCCGGGTACCAGCCCGACAACACCCTCATACACGGACAGGGTCTTCGAGCAGCTCAAGCGGCAGCAGCCCGGGCTCCAGCACACCCGGCCAGGTTGCACAGACGAGACCAGTACATCGATGATCGGCGGCGGCAAATGCGCCTACCCAGACGCCAAGTCGCAGCTGGATGCCGCTGTCAAGTTCCTGAGTTGGCATCAGGGGCAGGTGAAGCACCTGACCGTGGACATCGGCGCGAATGACATCGACCCGTGCATCTCCCCCGCCGATTCCATCGATTCGGCGTGCGTCCAAAGGCCACGGCAACCCCCACCCGGACCCTGCCGCAGACCATGGGCGCCGTCCGGCGCGCCGGAGGCACGCAGACGCTCTACGCCGGGATGACCTACTACAACCCGCTCCTGGCACTGTGGCTCAAGGGTGATACCGGACAGCAAGCCGCCGAGGTGTCCGACCAGTTGAACTTCCAGGCGAATGCCCAGTTGGCCCAGGCGTACGCCAGCGCCGGCTTCAAGGTCGCGGATGTGGCCAGCGCCTTCTCGTCCTCGGACTTCAGCACCCCATCCCAACTGCCCAACGTCGGCACGGTGCCGTTGAACCGCCCGGATCTGTCAGCTGCCTGAGCGTGCTCGCCCTATCAGGACATCCACGCCAATGAGGCGGGGCACCTTGCAACTGCCGGCACCTTCGCCACCGCACTGGCGCACGCCGGGGGCCGACCCAGCCCGAGCAGTACGGGCGCCCCGCCCCCGGCCACGACGCGGGCCACCTCGTCGGCGTCCGCGTCGCAGGACGGCCTCGCGTACACCGGCACATCCCGGAATACCCCGATCATCGCCCTGGCCGGGTGTGCAGCGGTGGCCGCGGGCGTCGGCGTCCTCGTGGCGGCCCGAACGCGCCGAGCTCGGAAGCACGGAGTAGACCCCACTCAGTAGGAGCACCTCCGGGCCCCTGTCGGAAGAAATGAATGCGAGGCATCTCACAGCATGCCCGGCGCTTGGGCCGGGCCCAGGTACGCGCCAAGTGGCGGATGTTATCGCCTCGGAGCGACCGCAGTGTGGGTACCGGAGACGGACCTCCGCCTCCCCGAACCTCCCATCAAGGCGGTGGCACGATGGCCGTCGATTCCCGCACACTGGGACCCCCGCCCACGCCACCTCACCGGGCCACCCCACCCCGACGGAGCCCGCAGCCAGGTCGGATCAAGCGGACGAGTTCTGCTTCTCGCAGGTCCAACACTCACGTGGACACCTCTGGTACGGCGACATCAGGCCCTCACGCACAGGCGTCCCGGTCTGCGACTGGTGCATCTGCTGCGGCCGAACCCGCGACGCGAGGGGACATTGATGGGCATCGCGAGGTACGTCACCGCAGACGAAATGGCCCCGCCCCAGGTTCGCGAGCTCCTCCGCCTGCGCCGGTCCGGACACCGTGGGATATCTCAAGGAAGGGCTCCCGTGCACAGAGAACGACTACGCAACAAGATCGAACAGATCGTCTCACAGTCATTCCCGGGTCACAGGAACTGCCCACCGGATCACGGCTGCCGTCGACCTCTACCTCCTGGATCAGCGACGTTGCCACCTTGATCGCGAAAAGGGCAAGAAAAGCGGCGGATGACAGCGCAATCGCCGCCACATGCAAAGAAATACGCACAGGATAGAACGCAAAGAGGGACATAATGCGCGAGATACTCACAAGTTGCCAGCTTGAGCTCCTACGGATGATCGCATCCGGAATGAGTCAGGCGAGGATCGCCGAGGAGGTCGGCAAATCCGAGGGCACGGTCAACCAGATGATGCACAAGATCCGAGAGCGCCTGGGAGTGGCCTCGACCGAGGAGGCAGTCATCGCAGCGGGCATGGTGCAGATGCCGCCCGCACCCAGACGGCAGGCCAGGCAGTCCCTGATACCCGACGACGATCCGCGCTTCGCAATCCGCGGGATGCAGCAGGTGCGCGACCGCCACGGAATCGTCCGCTGGAGAAGGATCTGAACAGCACTCCACCATCGGGACCTCGGAAGCACCCGCCCTCCATCTCAGCGAAGCGATCAGCGCCTGTAAGGCCGGCACGAGCACGCCGTGTCAGCGGCCGCCGCCAGACGTCAGCGTGGTGGCAGCCTCCGCCACGGGAACGGGCTTGTAGTAGCGGCGGACATTCTGGACGTTCTTGTGTCGGGACTTCTCCATCAGCATCGGCAGGCTCGCCCCGGCCCCGCCGAGATGGGTCAGGGAGGAGTGTCGCAGCTCGTGGAGGTCCCAGCCGCTGCCGGGCCCGCGCACCCCGGTGTGTTCGTCCAGCAGCGCGCGGGCCCGGCCATAGGAAAGCCTGGCGCGCTCGGTGTCCGGACAGATGTCACGTGGGCCCACCACCTTGCCAGGGCCGGGACGCCGGTGGGCCACGAACACCGGCCCGCGGGTACGCCCCTCCAGCAGCCTGCGCAGCAGGGTCGCGGCCCCACCGCACCAGGTGACGGTCTCAACGGTGAAGTCCTCGCGAGCACGGTCCCAGTGGTGGCTCACGGACTGAGTGCCGACCGTCCTCACCTGGCCGCGGCGACCCGCGAGGTCCAGGTCCTCAATGTTGACAGAGAGGATCTCCTCAGCCCTGGCGGCGGTCTCGTAGAGCATCCGCCACAGCGCCTTCTCCCTTAGATGGACCCCTTGCCGACGAATGAGTCGGTCGATCTCATGGCGGGAACGGGCAGGCGTGTTGGAGTCGGGCGGGGTGAGCCGCTTTGCCCAGGCCGGCACCGTCGGCCCTTCGTATCCGCATTCCTTGCACCAAGAGAGCCAGGAGAGAAGCGCCGCCCGCCGGGCGTTCCATGTGTTCGCTGCAGCAGTGCCCCACAGCAGTTCCAGGGCCTCTCTGATCTCGTCGTCCGCCACTTCCGCGAGTAGCTGGCCGCTGCCGAGCCACTGGACGGTCTTGCCCACCGCAACGCCATAACTGCGCACGGTGCTCAGACTGCCGAGCGAGGCCAGGTACATGTCGGCCGCTGCCCGGACGGTCAGCAACGTCTCAACTGGCAGTTGCACGGCTGTGGGCACCGTTTCCCCTCTTCATGCCGCCAGACCTTCGGATTGCGCGCAGGACGATCGACCGCGAGCCCCGGGGCCGACGCCGACGACCAACTTGTCGAGCGCACCGTCAACGGCCCAAGCCGGAAGGCCCTGGACCGAGCTCGGTGCGGCCCCAAGCTAGGCCCACGACCCGGATGAGTGGCACAGCAGGCTGCCACGCCCCCTGACGGCCAGCCGCCTCGCACCGATCGCTAGGACGAGCCACTCGATAAGTCACGGCAGCACATATTCGCTAGAATTTCCGATAATGAGCCATGGAGCTATCTTTTGGGTACTCGAAAGCTTAGGAGGCACCCCAGAACAAAAGGGGCCATTTTCCGAAATATTTTCCGAGCGGCTAATTTAACAACCCGGCCCCACCCCAACCAGTCCCAGCGGCGCATTTGAGACCGTGGTCCTACCGCGGCAGCGCCCCCAGCTCCGCGACAGGAGGCAAAGCCACGTGGCACCTCCTGGGGAAGGTGGTGACGGGACGGCAGCCGCCATCAAGGGGCTTCTTCTACCAGGCGATCCCCGCCCGCGTGCTCCATCTACGCACCGAAATGTTCAATGCCGTCAGGAGCCTGCGGTATACCAACAAGCGCCGGGCGGAATGGGTCCCACACTGGGTCCGTGAGCCTGTCGGCTGGGCAGGACCGGGTGACCAGCGAGATCGGCGGCCACTGCCGAGTACGTCCGAGCACCACCGGCCGCCCGGCACAAAGCGACAGCATCCCTCCGAAACTCATCCTCCGGACACAGAGACCTACGTCCCACCTGGACACCCCTTCCTGGACCATCAAGATCCATTGTCGGGACGTCCACTCCACAGGTTCAGCCTCACGGTCTCGTCCCGGCCGGGCGTGGGCGTGGCCTGCGGACCCAGGCCCCACAGCTCACCCATACCCACGGCCGTTGGCAGCCCGGGGGTCATGATGTCGGCATCTCCCATTAGCGGAACGTCGTGAGCGGTCAATCATGCGCCGAACCGTTTGGGTACCTCCCCCCTCGGCCTGACCACGTCGAGCCGCCAGACCATGCACCCTCGACCGACTGCCGCAGCCGTGCTGGACACGAACCGCATCAGACCGTCCGGCCCCTCGGGTGAACGTAGGCAAACCGATTCCCGCCAGACGGCACGGCCGGCGCGGTCTGCTCCACGTCACCGAGGAACAGACCGCGGCCGAAGCGCACGCCGAATCGGCATGGGCCAACCGCCCAGTCGGCTTCGTCTGGCTGCTGCCGGGCCTCCGATCGGCGCAAGCGTCACACCAGAAGCCGATCCTGCCAGTACGTGAACTGCCGCACCGCATCCCCCCGAACACACCACGGCCACTCCGTGACGGTAGGACCAAGCGCGCGGAAGGTTGCGGCCGCCTCGCCAAAGCGTTCAGCCTGAACCAGAACGTAGGCGAGCAGGTTGAGATCTGCCGGGGCGGCCGCGTGCGCTAGGAATCCCGGCTTGAGCCACTGTGCGGCTGCATCGTCCATCGCCTGCTGCGCAAGGGGTGCCGTCCAGTACTGCCCAATGCCAGGCGCACTTGGCTGCCCGGACAGCAAGCAGTGGTAACTGTCCGTCAGCGCAGCCAAGTGTAGTCCGACAGATGGCACGCCCGGCGGCATCGTGGCGCGAACCTTGTCCGCGAAGTCCAGAGCCCTGGCAGCCGAACCGCATTCGTCCGGGGAGAGGTAACGCAGCATCTGCCGGTGTGCCTCGCGATGCCACGGGTCGCGCGCGGTTGCCTCCTTCCACACTTCGAAAACCTCGTGGGCCGGGCGTTGCAGCCTGCGCAACGCAGCAAGCAGTACGACGTGGGGACTCGGGTGGGCGGGAAGGAGCCGAGCGCTGCGACGGCACAGCGACTCCACGTCGGCCAGTTCTATGTAGGGTTCGGCCGCGCCGCCTGTCAAACAGCTCAGCGCATAGAGCATGAGGGCGTACGGGTCGTCAGGTCGGCGGCTGTACCAGCCGTGGGCAATCCCGTGGATCCCGCTCCGTGCCAGAACACGCATGCGGTGGGTGCACCGGTCCCAGTCCCGCCCCGCCTCCTCGAGCAGCCGTTGGACCGCGGCCAGGACGAAGTCCTGCTCGGGTGCCCGGCCGGCGACGGCGACCCGCGACAGTAGCTTTCCAAGGTCGGGATCCGCAAGTTCCGCCACGAGACGGGGCGTAGCCCTTCCTCGTCCGAAGAGCTTCACGACAGGTAGCCACGCCGGGGCTCGGTTGTCAGGAGGCGATGCTCATCCGCCATCTGGTCCTGGCCGGGCGCCGGGGCAAGAACGTCCGGGACTGAGGTCTTCGCCCATGCCAAACCCGCATAGATCTCGGGGCGTCGGCTTCTCAGCCACAGTCCAAACCCAGTGCCGCCGACTACCGCCAGACCGAGCACCACGGGGAGCCCGACAACGACGGGATCCGCCGTTCCGGCGAAACGCCCATAGTTGGCGACCGACAACACCGTGCCGACGAGCAGGCCCACCGCCCCGATTGTGGGGGCAACCCGGGTACGCCACAGCCCCGACTCCGGGCTCCGGTGGAAGTGCACCACGATCGCAACTGCGGCAATTGCTTGCACAACGAGGATGCCTAGAGTGCTCAGACCCACCATCGACGTGGCCAGGTTGAGATACGGGTCGAGCCCCGCAGCTGCGAACGCTGCAACCGCCAGGGCAGTGACGGCGGTCTGTGCAAGGCTGGCGCAGGCCGGCGAGTAGCGGCGGGAGTCAAACCGGCCGAGCACGGCAGGCAACAGCCTCTCTCTCCCCAGAGCGAAGGTGTAGCGGCTGGCGGCATTGTGCATGGCCAGCATCGACGCCAGGAGCGCCGTGCACATCAGGATGGCCATCGCGCGGCTCAGCGGCTCCGACGCATAGGTGTCCACGAGGCCGAACATCAGATTGCCCAACTGGCGACGTGCACGTTCCTGGGTCTGATCGGCGCCGATCGCACCAATCGTGATCCAGCTGGTGACGACAAAGATCAGACCGATTGCGCCGACGGCCAGGTAGGCAGCACGCGGGATGCTCCGGGTCGGATCGGTCGACTCTTCACCGTACAGCACCGCGGACTCGTAGCCGGCGAAGCCGCTGAAGGCCATCATCAGGCCGAGGCCAAGACTGCCAGTGGTGATGGTCGCCGGGGCGAACGAGACTGCCGGAAAGGCGGCCGCGCCGAGGTGCGCAACAACAGCGAGGTCATAGACGGCCACCATGGCAATCTGGGCAACTAGTAGAACGGCAAGAACCTTGGCGGACAGCCCCACGGAGTGATAGCCGAGGAGACCCACCACCGCAAGGCCGCCACCTGCCAACAACATCCAGGAGACATGCAATCCGGACTTCGCGAGAACCAGGCTTGTGAAGTATCCGAACGCACCCACCAGGCCGATCGACATGGCCGTGTACGAGCACAGGGCCAGCATTGCCGCGCCCACACCCGCAGGCCGGCCCAGGCCCAGTCCCACGTACCTATAGAACCCGCCCGTACTGACCACCCGCCTGCACAGTGCCGCATACCCCACGCAGAAGCAGAGCTGCACGACCATGGCGACCACAAAAGTCGCAGGTACGCCGGGGCCATTGCCGAGGGCGAGCGCGAGAGGAAGGCTGCCCACCACGACACCCAGAGGGCCCGCGGCCGAGACAGCCAGCACCATCACCCGTCCTGCCGAAAGCTGTTGCCCCCGCGGCCTGTCGCCGTGACCGTTCATCACCCGCGTCCGGCCCACGTCACTTACCGGCGGGATCTTATTCACCTGTTGTCCTTGCACGCGCACAGTCCACCGGCCTACCCGGCCCAAGGGGAAGGTGCCAAGGACCTAATCCTCCAGGCCCCGGGTACCGTTCCCTCTCACCGTAGCCGCGGCGAGTGCGCGGGTGGGACCTCGGCTCCTGCATTCAATCCCCAGCAGCGGCGGCTGAGCCTCTTTCGTCCTGTCGTGGGAAGGTGAAATGGCAGGTCGGCGGGGTAGCTTGGCAAGACGGGGCTCCTGGTCGTTGTGTGGGTGATCTCTGCCCACCATGCCTTACCCGAGGAGTTGCTTGGTCCCCAATCCTGTCATGCTCGACATCCCGCACGAACTGGTCGAGCGCGTCTCCTGGCTGATCTACACCCGACGGCGTGAGCTGAACCGCGCTGGTGAAAGCTCGGCTGCTTCAAGCCGGCCCTGCTGGTCCTGGCCAGCCTGCGCAAGAACGAGACGCTCGCCCAGGTCGCAGGCGGCTTCGAAGTGTGGAGCGGTCGTCCTTCGAGGACGAGGCCGGGTCGCGATGACGCCACCGCGCCCGCCCCTGGGGCCGGCGCGGACACACCCGTCGCCCGCACCCGCCGCCGGATCCTTCGTGACTGCCATTTGCTACTACAAGGCCGGGGAGAAGAGCCGGATGATCTACCGACCCCGCTTCCACATGCCGGCAAGGTCGCCCGCAAGGGCTGACCCGCGCCCTCCGCCGAGCACTTCGCCATATCCAAGCTCTGGTCCACCCTCGTCGAGGGATACTTGCCCAGCGCCGGCCTGTCACCCACTCAACCGACCCCGCTCTGAACAGCTCATTGAACTCCTTTCATCCTGGGTTTTGTAGACGGCGCGGTTGACGTGGTTGGTCGAACAGCGGGCCTTACGGAAGATCCGCCAGGACTTAAGTCAGGCGAAGGGCACGTTCGCCAGGTGACCTGAAGCGGGCGTGGTCGCGGGTGTACTGCTTGTAGTGGTCGGGCAGTTCGTCGTGCCAGCAGATGGGAATGCGGACCGCGCCGCCGGCTCCCAGGTAGGCCCAGCCCGGAGCACGAGAATCTCCCTGGCCAGGTAGGCCTGGACGATGCCGTGGGCACGGGCGGCGGTCAGATCAGGGGTGTCCGGGCAGAACTCGGGAGAACCAAAGCGCCGGCCGTCCGGGGCGACGACGCCCTGCACGTCCGAAAGCTCCCTTACCCGGGCCTACCATCGCCTCGCGCGGCCCGCCGCCCATCCGGCCAGAACTCGACGGTCTCGTCAACGCACCGCCAGGCGGTCATCTCCGATACCCCGAAGCTGGCTCCGACCTGCGCAAGAGTCTCGTTCTTCCGCAGATGAGACAGGACCAGCAGGGCCCGTGAAGCAGCCCAACTTCCCACGTCGCAACCCGAGTTCACGAATTCAGGTATGGATCAGCCACCAGACCTGCTCGACCAACGTACGGGACATCGAGCAGGCTCGATACGAGACCAACAGGGCCCTCGGCAGCGACGTGATGAGCGAGATCACCACGGCAACGACGAGGGCCCTGTCACGTCACTGACACCCCAGCTGACCGGCGATTTCACCATGCCGGGCGAGGATGAAAGAGGTTCAGCAGAATCTGCACCATGGCCAACGGGAGGCTGTGAAGCGCCATCTGACAAGCATGGTCACGCCTCCGATCGGCCCGATGCTGCTGTCTATTCGGGGATCACGGTGCCGTTGCACAGCCTGGGGGC